>CAZURN010000014.1:0-32091 GCA_964623165.1 uncultured Syntrophobacteraceae bacterium | reverse complement strand
AGATGTTCTTCTCCTTGCGCATGGCGATGTGACTCAGGTACCCGCTCACTATGGATCGGTGGACTTGGTCGTACCCCCCAGGGGTCCTGTTGAGGGCAAAACCTCCGAACTCATCGAGGATGCTCAGGATCTCCTCATAGACGTCCCTCCATTCCCTCATCCTGCGATATGAGAGAAAGTGTTTACGGCAGAACCCACGGACGCTGCTGCGACTGGGTACAGAGGGCGGAACAGGGAGGCCGGCTGGCGGAGAGCCCAAGTGAGGCAGAGAGGGCGGAGATTCTGTGGAGAACGGATCCCCCCGGACGGTTGCCACGTCAGGGTGTGCATCGCCTCGGTCCCCCCCGGGCGCCCTGAACCCCGTGGTCACAGTCTCATGAGACTCCGGGGGAACTCCAATGGGGATGAGATCGTTCCAGCAGGCTTTCCAGATCCTTAGGAGCCCAACGAAATCCGATCGAGGATCGCGGAAACCCGCGTGAGCCTGATCCGCAGCCGCTTCCTGTTCCAGTGGCCTTTCCCTGGGGTCTTGAACGCTGAGAGCAGCGGCCAGAATCACCATTTCATGGAGACAGCCCTCCTTCCTCGCTTCCAAGAGCATGCGAGACAGGCGTGGGTCGAGAGGGAGCCTTGCCATGATGCGGCCGACGGATGTGAGCCTCCGGTGATCATCGACGGCCCCCAGTTCCCGAAGCACCCCGAAGCCATCCTTCACCGCCGCTGGAGAGGGGGGATCCAAGAACGGGAATTCCTGGACGTTGCCGAGCTTCAGGAAGAGCATCCTCAGGATGACTTCCGCCAGGTTGGATCGCAGGATTTCAGGAAGGGTATAGAGGGGTCTGGAGAGGTAGTCTTCCTTGGAGTAAAGCCTCAGGCAGACGCCTGCCTCGACCCGGCCGCACCTTCCTTTGCGCTGATCGGCACTCGCCCGGGAGATGGGGACCACGGGAAGCCCCTGGGTCCGGGATCGGGCATTGTAATGGGAAACGCGGGCCAGGCCCGTGTCCACCACATAACGGATCCTGGGGATAGTGACGGATGTCTCGGCCACGTTGGTGGCGACGATGATCTTGTCCTCCGTTGTGCCTCTGAAGACCCGCTGCTGGTCTCCCGCTGCCATCCTTCCAAACAGGGGGTACACGACTGTGTTGAAGAACCGTCTTTCTTCCAGGCGCTGAACGGTCTCCCGGATGTCGCTCTCGGTCGGCATGAACACCAGGATGTCCCCGCGGCCACTCCTTCTGGAATCAGACTTCAGGGTCTCCACAGCCTCGATTGCCTGGTCCACATAGGTGCCGTCGTCGTTGTCCCCTTTTGTGGTTTCTGGAGGCCGGTATCGCACCTCAACAGGGTACATGCGCCCCGAAACCTCGATGATGGGGGCCTCGTCGAAAGCCATGGAGAATTTCCCAGGGTCTATGGTCGCAGACGTGATGATCACTTTGAGATCGGGTCTTCGAGGCAGGATCCGCTTGATGAGCCCCAGCAGAAAATCGATATTCAAGCTCCGTTCGTGAGCCTCGTCGACGATGATCGTGTCATAAGCCTTGAATGCCCGGTCCCGTTGCACCTCGGCCAAAAGGATGCCATCGGTCATGATCTTGATGCGGGTATTCCTGGATGTCCGATCCTGGAAACGAATCTTATGTCCCACCAGGCCCCCGGCCTTCTCCCCAAGCTCCTCAGCCACTCGTGCCGCAAGGGTGATGGCCGCGATGCGCCTGGGCTGAGTGCACCCGATGAGACCATGGACTCCCCTGCCCGCTTCCAGACACATCTTGGGAATCTGGGTGCTCTTTCCCGACCCCGTCTCCCCGACCACCACGAGCACCTGCTCCCCTTGGATGGCCTCGATGATGGCCTCTTTCTTTTCCACGATGGGAAGCTCTGCAGGGTATGTGATGGGGATGGAGATTTTCATGCTTTGTGAAGGTGCTGACGAGCGTACCAGGGACCCGGATCTCGAAACAGTGGATGACAAACGCGTTGACTCCTCTCCAACGGCACTCTGTAAGGACCCGAAACGGCGGCGGCGCAACCTGCATCGCAACGATCGCACGAAGACTTCAGACTTTGCGCCTTCCCGGCGGATCATTGACGAAATCTTTACAAATCCCTCCGGTTGTGTCAATTGTCTGGGCGTTTTCCATCTCAATCCTCCAGTCGGGAGTTCATGACCCATGGAAGCACTTCGACACTGCGTGATGGAAGCCGCCGCCCACATTCGCCTCCGCATCGAAACCAACCCGGAGATCGGGCTCATCCTTGGTACCGGACTAGGGGGTGTGGTTGAGGGCATGGAAGAGACCGCCTCCTTTCCATACGGGGAGATCCCCCATTTCCCGGTTTCGACGGTCGTCAGCCACCGGGGCAGGCTTGTCTTGGGCCCGTGGTCCGGGAAGAGCGTCATCGCCATGCAGGGCCGCTTCCACCTCTATGAAGGCTACACGCCGCAACAGATTGCGTTTCCCATAAGGGTCATGAGAGAGCTCGGTGTGAAGACTCTCATTCTTTCGAACGCCGCCGGAGGCTTGAACCCGTTGTTTCAGCCGGGCGACCTCATGCTCATCACCGATCACATCAACCTCACGGGCCACAATCCCCTGATAGGCCCCAATGAGGATGCCTGGGGACCACGCTTTCCCGAAATGGCGGAACCCTACTGCAGGAGACTCCAACACATTGCCGTCGAGACTGCCCTGGCGGAGAAAGTGCCTCTCCACAGGGGTGTGTTCGCGGGCGTACTGGGGCCTAGCCTCGAGACGGCCGCCGAAACCCGGTTTCTGCGGACCATCGGTGCTGACGCAGTCGGCATGTCGACCATCATGGAGGTCATCACGGCCGTTCATTCAAGACTGGAGGTGCTCGCCATATCCGTTGTGACCAACGTGAACCTGCCCGATTGCTATCAGCCGGCCCCCGTGGAGGAAATCATCGCCACGGCGGAAAAGGCGGGTCCGCGGCTCATGCACCTGCTGTCCAAGGTGCTGGGGAATATGGGGCGAGGAGTGCGTGGCGTGTGTCCCCACAGCCAACACTCAGTCATTTGAGGACATCGAACCTTGACCCTTTCGCTTGAAATCAAAGAGAAAACTCCAGTCGACCTGCTCATCACCAATGGGCTGATCCTCACCCTGGACGACGAGAACAGGCGCTTCTGCCCCGGCTCATTGGCAGTGACGGGATCTGAGATCGTGGGCGTGGGTGTCTCGCATGCGCTGGATGCAGCCTACTCGGCTTCCCGTGTCCTCGATGCAGGCGGGTGCGTCGTCCTCCCCGGTCTCATCAACGCGCACACCCACGCCGCCATGACCATCTTCCGGGGCCTCGCCGACGACCTGCCCCTCATGGACTGGCTGCAGAATCACATTTTTCCCGCAGAACAGAAGCTGACCGAGGAATGGGTCTATTGGGGCACCCTCCTCGCGTGCGCCGAAATGATCCTTTCGGGGACCACCACCTTCTGTGACATGTATCTCTTCGAACACAAGGTGGCCCAAGCGGCAAAGGCTGCGGGCATCCGGGCGCTGGTGGGCGAGGTGCTTTATGATTTTCCGTCCCCCCATTACGGCCCCATCGAAAACGGGCTTCGCTTCACCGAATCCCTCATCGAGGAATGGCGGGCGGACCCCCTAGTGCGCATTGCCGTCGAACCTCACGCCCTTTACACGTGCTCACCCCGGCTCCTTCAGCGCTGTCACGAAATCTCCGAACGCCATGGTGTTCCCCTGATCACCCATCTTTCGGAGAATGAGGCCGAAGTGAGGGAAATCCAGGCTCGACATGGGGTGAGGCCGGTAGCCCACCTGGAAAACCTGGGCATTTTGGGGCCGCATCTCATGGCGGACCACTGCGTCGCTCTCGATGAACGGGACATGGAACTTCTCGCCAGGCGGGACGTCCAGGTGGTCCACAACCCCGAGAGCAACATGAAGCTCGCATCTGGCATTGCCCCGGTACCGCGGCTAATGGATATCGGGGTGAATGTGGCCCTGGGGACCGATGGGTGCGCCAGCAACAACGACCTGGACATGATGGGAGAGATGGATTCCTGCGCCAAGCTCCACAAGGTGGCCACCCTCAACCCCACTGCCCTTCCCGCCATCGCGGTCCTGAAAATGGCGACGAGGAGCGGCGCTCGCGCCCTGGGCCTTCAAGGCAGGGTGGGGCATCTATCCCCTGGAATGCTCGCGGACATCATCGTGGTGGATTTCCAAAAACCCCACCTCACCCCCCTCTATGAACCAGTGAGCCACCTCGTGTACGCCGCCGGCAGGGCCGATATCCGCCACAGCATCATCCACGGTCGACTCGTCATGCAAGACCGCAAAATCCTCACCATGGACGTCAACGAGGTCATGCAACGTGTGCGCTCCTTTGCCCGCGCCATCCGTCCCTGAGATGCCCATCCGACCCCGCCCTGAGGTGGACTTGATCCTCGCTCCCATCGACTGGGTCGTCACCTGCGACACCGCCATGCACACCATCCGCCGAGGCGCCCTGGCCATCGACGGTGGTAGGCTGGTGGGGGTAGGAACGGCAGATCAGATTCTTTCCATCTGCCGCGGCCGGGAAACCATGGATCTCTCCCGGTTCCTGGTGCTCCCCGGTCTCATCAACACCCACGTCCACGGGGCCATGAGCTGCCTGAGGGGGCTCGGGGATGACCTGCCCCTTGAGCGATGGCTTTACGAGGTCATCTTTCCAGCCGAAGCAGCCATCATCGACGAGGAAACAGTCTATTGGGGTACGTTGCTCTCTGCGCTGGAGATGCTCAAGAACGGCATCACCACTTTCTGCGACGGATACTTCTTCGAGGAAGCGGCAGCCCGGGCGGCACTCGATGCCGGAATGCGCGCCGTGCTCGGACAGGGGATCCTCGACTTTCCCTCCCCCGACCAGCCCGATCCTTCCAGGCATCGAGACCGTGCAGAGGCATTTCTCCGGAATTTCCCCGGAGATCGCGACCTCGTGAGCCCCTCCCTCTTCTGCCACGCCCCTTATACCTGCGGAGCCGAAACACTCCAATGGGTCAAATCCCTTTGCAGGGAACACGACCTCCTGTTTCAGATCCACCTGTCGGAGACTGCCTCTGAAGTGGCTCAACTGAGAGCACGTCATGGCGAGACCCCCGTGCGATATCTAGACCGTCTGGGAATCCTGGACGACCGCACTCTCTGCGCCCACGCTGTCTGGATCGACGATGAGGAGATTGCAATCCTTTCTCGCCGGGGTATCGGCATCTCCCACAACGCGGAGAGCAACATGAAACTCGCCTCGGGGGTGGCCCCCATCCCCCGGATGCTGGAGGCAGGACTCAGCGTAGGCCTCGGCACCGACGGGTGCGCCAGCAACAACGACCTGGACCTCTTCTCCGAGATGGACAGGGTGGCCACGATCCACAAGGCCTTCACCCTGGACCCCACGGTTTGCCCGGCCCGCCGGGTCCTCGGCATGGCCACCCGGGACGGCGCCGCCTGTCTGGGCCTGGAGGACTCTGTCGGGACCCTTGAAGTGGGAAAACGGGCCGACCTCATCGCCATCGACCTGGACCAGCCCCATCTCACGCCGCTCTATGATCCCGTCTCACACCTCGTCTACGTGGTGAGGGGGAGCGATGTCCGCCACGTATGGGTGGATGGCCGTCTGGTGCTCCACAACGGCACCCTGTTGAACCTCGATGAAGTACACGTCATGACCCAAGCGAAACGCCTTGCGGCAAAGCTCGAAAAATCACCTTTTTTCCACAATAATTTTCAAATGTTATAAGCAAGTATCGTGTTGACGCACCCCCTTTGATCTGCTAGCATCGGCTTCAATCTCGTTTGGACATGCATCAGGATCTCATCGACGAATTTCCGGTCATTCTATCAGACCGTCAGCTGTCACATCAAAGATCTCCACGATTGAGACGAAGTTGCGTTCAATCTCGAATCGCTCAGAACCAAAGATTCAGCATCACCCATCTTGTTGGCACCACGGAGCGGACGGCCACAAGGGGCTATGCTGCACCAGCCTTACTGCAACTTCGCATGAGACGTTTTGTCTCTTGAGCTGATGTCCTAAAGGCTCCCTCTCGGCTGTCATCGCAATTTCCATTCTGGCCTTCGTGTCAATGAATGCTTGAGGAAGCTGGATTTCAGTTATGGGCAGAATCACACTGACTGGATTTTCACAGAATTCGGGAATGAGTCCCATGGATTGCTGAGAGGAGGGGCAACGATGAAAGTGATGCACTGGCGTTTTTGGGGCGTGTTGTTAATGCTCATCCTTGGAACGGCATTGACCGGTTGTGCAACCCGCGGAATTGCGGAATTCCAGCTCTATAATCAGGCATTCGACGTGCAATACGAGCATGGTGAGCTCATCCTCAACTCACTTGCACACGCTGAAAGAACAATCGTTCTGAGGCGTATCAGGCATTCTGGCGAGATCCAGAGTTTCAACCCAGATCAGGCCGCTTACTTCGTCGAAAACGTTGACCCGCCCATCACCGGATCCATTCGCACATCACTCAAATCGCTAAAAACCTATAACGACGCGCTTGGCGGGCTCGCCAACGGTGAAGCTGCGGAGGCCCTGTCAAACCGCATGGGAACACTGGCGACAAACATCGCCGGCGCCATAGCAGCCGCGCAAGCGGCTTTGGCGGGAGCGGCGGCCATTCCTGGGGCCACCGAATTGGTATCCGAATCGGCCCAGGCCCTGCGGGTTGCAACGCCCATTATCAAGGAGCTTGCGACTTTCGCCAGTCGATGTGCGTTTCGTAAGCAACTCATCGCCACGTATCCTTCCATGCGTGATCTTCTTCTTGCATTACGCAAGGGTACGCCTGCGATGTTTGAGGTGTTCAAAAGGGCTCGGGTACAGCGAGGATCACTGGAAGACCCGAGCGGCATTTCGATGGAAGGCCAGGCCGCATTGGAGAATGACCGTGCAATGCTTGCCGCGTGGGTCGTCCTACTGGACAAGACCCTGGTTGCGATGGACGCCGCCGTTGCAACCGCCATGACTGAGGTGACTTCCACTGATCTTGCGAGCCTGACGGAAGCCTCCATCGAACTGCGCGTTTTGGCTGAACAGATCAAGAGTCTTCGAGCCAGACAATAACGAGACAGGGGGTGCATCATGCCGACCATGGAAGAGACACGTGCCGAACTGTACGCACTTCGGGCAAAACTGGTGCCATTGTATAAGGATGCCAAGGCCCGGGGTGACAAAGCCGAAATGGAGAAGTTGTCAGCGGTGGCCGGTGAGATCGATGACGCTCTTGACGACCTCGCGATCCTCGGTCTCTTGGCCGTCGCCGCCAGGTTGGACGCACTCAGGGCCAAAGTGGAATCGGCAACCCAATTGGTCCAGTCTTGGCCATTCGGTTTACGGGACGCACCAGAGGATCATGAACGCCCCTTTCGCGAAGACCTGCAGGAAAACGACTTTGAGGACGCAGGACCACATGCACCGCCCCCTGAGCCGGCAGCCGTTCCGCCAGAGACGGTACCGATCGTGAACCCTAACTGGGCCGAGAATTACACTGAACTGTGGAACACGATGACCATACGCCCGGAATGGAAGGCAGCTGCTAACGCGATTGCTCAGAAGATCGTGACCAATCAGAGTCGTTATGCATCGGCGGTGGCAGGCACCGCCGTTCCGTGGTGGTTCGTGGCCATTGTCCATGCAATGGAGTGCAGCCTCAGGTTCGATCAGCATCTTCATAACGGCGATCCACTGAGTGCCCGTACCGTCAGAGTGCCCAAAGGTCGCCCCCCTGTCGGTGGGCCTCGTTTCACCTGGGAAGAGAGCGCGCGTGACTCCATTGCCTATGAGAAACTCGACAAAGTCACGGACTGGTCTCTGCCAAGCGTGCTTTACCATTGGCATCGGTACAACGGGATCAACAACGAATACAAGAGACGAGGGATTCCAACTCCTTATCTTTGGAGTGGATCACAGCATTATCGCAAGGGGAAATATGTTGCGGATCATCAGTTCGACCCTGAAGCGGTCTCGGGCCAGGCTGGTGCCGCCGTCATCCTGAAAGCCCTCCTGGATCTCGGCGCGGTGACGATCGACAAGAATCAAGGAATTGAGAGCAACCCTGCAGCTGCGACGGAACACATCCCATCCTTGACCATCGACACTTCCGGCAAAGCTTTCAAACATGTCGCCGAGGAACTCGCCTATCCAGGACTGCTGAAGCTTGGGTCCGGCAAGACCAAATCGGAGCAACGCGGTGTCAAACGTGTACAGGAGTGGTTGAACATTCATGGTTTCGTGACCCCGGTTGATTCGGATTTCGGCAATTCCACTGCGGACCAGCTGAAGGCCTTTCAGGCGAAGGGAAACCGAGTGGCAACCGGCATGCTCGATCAGGAGACCTGGGCGCTGCTCACTGCACCCATGCGGCGCGCACTTGCCCCAATTGAACACGGGTCGGTGCCTTCGATCGAAGATGCCGTGCTGCGAGTAGGCCGGCAGCACATCAATGAGCTGCCTGTTGAAATTGGGGGCAACAACCGGGGCCCGTGGGTGCGCCTTTACATGCAGGGCCAAGAGGGGGAAAAGCAGCGATGGTGTGCGGGCTTCGTTTGCTTCATCGTGGCTCAAGCCGCACGTGATCTTGGCATCAACGTTCCGTTTCAAAGACAGGTGGGGGTGGACGACCTCGTCAAGGATGCAAAAGCTTCAGGGCGCTTCATTTCCGAAACGGAGGTTTCGGACGTGATGAAGCGAAGATCCAAGCTTCGCCCTGGCCGGATATTCGTGGTCCGCGCTTCTCCAACGGATTGGAATCATGCCGGATTCGTCCTGGCCCTCAACGATCAGACCTTCGAAACGCTGGAGGGCAACACTGGTGGTGACGGTGGTACCGACGGTCCCAACGCCAGACAAGGAAACCGTAGCTATCCCAAGAAGGATTTTCTGCGCCTTGTTTGAGACCGGAGCATGCTCTCGAGGCTCCATCGCCCCGCTTCAAGACGTTCTTGAAGCATGCACCAGGAGGTGGTCCCGGAGGATCCCGAAGTGGGGTGAGCGCCCATAGCTTTCCAGCAACGGGAGCTGCCTTTCGAAACGGGCCTGGACTTCCTCCGGTGTGAGCCCCTCCGAAACCCGGTAGTCATAGGCGATGGAAATGGGATCGCGCCCTTGGCGATCCATAACCTGGGAAATGCCGTAGTGACTGGGATGTTCCATAACCTCCGATCCGGCCACAAGGACAAATCGGGATTTGGAGATGGCATCGACGCACTCCCGGTGATCCTCAAGAAAGTTCAGGGTGGCGTCCCATTCTGATTCGTTCTCGGACGGAAAACCGAAGAGCAGGAAGACCAGGTTCCAGATGCCGGCCCCATGGGCTGACCTGAGTACCGTCCCGGCCTCCTTTACCCGGACTCCCTTTCTCATCGCGTCAAGGACCCTCTGGCTTCCCGATTCCACCCCCCACAAGACCACTCTCAGGCCTGCGCCATGGAGGTCTTTCAGAAGCTCTTCATCAAAGCCTCTGGTAGGTTTCGCATAGGCCGACCAATGGGCCCCGACGCCTTTGCGCATCAGCGTCCTCGACAGACTCCGAAACCTGTTGGGGTGAACCATTTCATCAACCAAGTTGAAATGTGCGGCCCCGTGACGGTCCTTCAACGCGGCCAGTCCTTCCACGGTTTTTTCGGCGGATTCTTCCCTGTAAGCCAGATACGTCTTCTGGTGAGTGCAGAAGGCACACCTTCGCCAGAAGCAGCCCCGAGAGGACAAATAGGGCAGGACGGGAACCGGTGAGTGATAGGATTCCAGTTGAAAATCCCTGAAATCGGGCAGTGGGAGCTCATCGAGGTTCCTCACCGCTTCCGGCGGGTTCACACGGACCCGTCCCCTGTGATGGAAGACCAGACCCGGCACTGCGCCCAACCCTGCCCCATCGTCTGCGACCAGGTCATGAAGCCCCCGTTCCCCTTCCCCCACTATGAGCCAATCGACAACTCGGCGTAGGTCCACCGGTCGTTGTTCTTCTCCCACCGTGAAGGGAACGGGGTCACTCAGGAGGCGCTCCGGGTGGGGCATGACCGAGAGGGTGGCCCCACCGAACGCCACTCGCGAACCCCTTCGCTTCAGAAGCTTTGCCAGGGCGCAAGCAAAGGTGAGCTGCTGGCTGAAGAGGATTGAGAAACCCGCTATCTTGGGAACCGGATCGAGCAGGGGCTCCAGGAGCTCATCGAAAAACCTCTGGATGAGGGGAGGGACGGGCATCCCGGTGACGATACGTCGGGCGAAGCTGTCGAACAGCCCATGGAGTATGGTGGCGAACCTGCGATAAAAGCCGGCACATTCACCGTAGCGCGAAGCATCCAGAAAGGTGTCCAGTCCACCCCGTCCCTGGAACACGCCAACCACCTCCTGAATCCTCATCGCCGTCGCTTCCGGCTCCAGACCGGCGAGCTTCACCCGGAGACGCTTTTCCCGGATCCAATCCAGGGCCTGAACATGGAACACAAGGTTCAAATCAACCGTCTTGGCTGACGCCACCCCGAGGCTTCGGTCGAGATATGCCTTGAGCGACGCGATCCCAAGAGGTGGGCTCGTGGGGTGCACGGCAGGAGGGAAGATGAGGACAATATCCCCCACCCGATTGGTTCCATCAGTTCCCGTGGTCTCTGTCACAGCCGTTCCTCCAAACCTGTCTTTCCCCCCGGAACGCACGCCACTGTAATGCCCGATCTTCCGGCAAAACCCACACAGAGTCCCCTCTGGCTCTCGCATGAACTTTTGTGGTATACGTCGCTGACATTGAAGACGGGGATCAGTATGGCGAAACACCGGGGCAAATCATGATGGATCCTGAAAAGCTGTCCAAGCTCAAGATACCCCAAAAAGAACAAGTGTTCTCCAAAAAAAGGATGGGGCTTGGAGTCTGGTGGCTGGTCATCCTTATGGCGGCGGTGGCCGCAATCTCTGGTGTCCTCCATTGGCAAGGGTTCCTCTCAGCGGCCACGCCGGTGAGAATGGCCTCTGTGGGTCGAGTCTATCCTTCCCAGGCAGTCACTGATTTTAATGCCAGCGGATACGTCGTGGCTCAGCGCAAGGCCGCCGTTGCATCCAAGAGCACCGGGCGCATTGAGTACCTCGGGGTCATCGAAGGGAGCCGGGTCAAGGAAGGCGAGGTCATTGCCAGGCTGGAAAGCCGTGATCTGGAGGCGGAAAAGCGTCAGGTGGAAGCTCAACTCGCCTCCGCGCGAACTGAATTGGTCCGCGCTTACACCGATTCCGCCAGCTCTGAAAGGACTTGGGAGCGATACAGGAACCTTTGGGCCGACCGGGTGATTCCCAAGGCCACTTACGAGGATGCCGAGGACCGCCACGCCAAGAGCCGGTCGGCAGTGGATACGGCGAAAGCCAACATCCGGGCTCTTGAGGCCGCCGTGAACCGGGCTGCGACACTCCTGGAATACACCAACATCCGAGCCCCTTTCGATGGAGTGGTGCTGACCAAGAACGCCGACGTGGGGGAGGTGGTCGCCCCATTCGGCTCCTCGGCCCTTGCAAAAGCTGCGGTCGTGACCATGGCGGACATGTCTTCCCTGATGGTGGAAACAGACGTTTCCGAATCCTTTCTGTCACGGGTCAATGCCGGGCAGGCGTGTGAGATCCAGCTGGACTCCTTGCCGGAAGCCCGCTTTCCCGGCAAAGTGAGCACCATTGTGCCCACGGCCGACCGCACCAGAGGAACCGTTCAGGTCAAGGTCGCTTTTGACAGCCTCGACCCTCGGGTCCTCCCCGAAATGAGCGCCAAGGTGGCGTTTCTCTCCAGGCCCCTCTCGGGGGATGAATCGCGCCCGTTCCTTGCAGTGCACCGGGATGCCCTTGTCGAGCGTAACGGCACCCAGGGTCTTTTCAAAGTCGAAGATGACCGAACGGTGTGGATTCCTCTTCCCGCGCCCGTCTTCAATGGGGATTACGTGATGCTTGAGAAGATCCTCGGTGATGGGGAAAAGGTGGTCGTGACCCCCCCCTCAAAACTGAAGCCGGGTGACAAGATCAAGGCGGCGGAATGACATCGCACGATTCCCAGGGAATCGAGAATGACTCCATCGTTCTCATTGACAAGGTTTCCAAGTCCTACCGTCGGGGCTCCCAGGTCATCTCCGTTCTGAGCGCCATCAACCTGACCATCGCCGATGGAAGTTTCGTCGCCCTCATGGGCCCGTCGGGCTCAGGCAAATCGACACTTCTCAACCTCATCGCCGGGATCGACAGGCCCGACGAAGGGCGCCTGGTCATCGCGGGCACGGAGATCACGCAACTCGGAGAGTCGGACCTCGCTCACTGGCGCACCCGTCATGTGGGCTTCATCTTTCAATTCTACAATTTGCTGCCCGTTCTGACGGGCCTCGAAAACGTGGAACTTCCTCTCCTCCTGCGGGACCTTTCCAGGAGGGAGAGGCGTGAGCACGCCATGGTCGCCCTGGAGCTTGTGGGCCTCTCTCATCGGATGCACCATTATCCGAAGGAGCTTTCAGGGGGTGAGCAGCAACGGGTGGCCATAGCCAGGGCCATTGTCACGGATCCCACCATTCTCGTGGCCGATGAACCGACGGGTGACCTGGACAGGGTTTCGGCCACCGAGGTGCTCGAGCTCATGGTCCAACTAAACTGTGAGTTCGGAAAGACTATCATCATGGTGACCCACGATCCCAATGCCGCCCAAAAGGCGGGGGTCATTAGGCATCTTCACAAGGGCGTTCTCAACAACGCGGGGTAGCAAGGGATACCGGCCCCCACCAAATGATGGAAGGATCGCCTCCTTGTCATGGAGCTGGTAAAGCTCATCATCCGGAACACCGGGCGCCACCGGTTGCGCACTGGCCTCACCGTCAACGGAATGGCCGTGGCAATCCTCGCCTTCTGCCTTCTTCGGACCGTGGTGGACGCCTGGTATGCCGGGGTGGCCGGCGCGTCCCCCAATCGCCTCGTGAGCCGCAATGCAGTCTCTTTGATATTCCCCCTGCCAGTCAGCTACAAGCAGAAGATCCTTCAGGTGCCTGGAGTCAGCCAGGTAAGTTACGCCAACTGGTTTGCCGGGGTCTACGTGGACGAGAAGCAGTTTTTCCCCCGCATGGCCATCGGAGCGGAAAACTTCTTCGATCTATTCCCCGAATTCATCATCCCGGAGGACCAGCTGAGGATCTTCAGGAGCCAGCGAAACGCATGCGTCGCCGGAAGGAAGCTCATCGACAAGTACGGGTGGAAGCTCGGAGACACGATACCACTCACCGGCAACATATACCCTGGGGAATGGCGCTTCGTCTTGCGGGGCATTTACGAAGGAGCCGCCAAATCCACTGATGAGACCCAGTTCTTCTTTCACTGGGATTACCTTGACGAGAGCCTCAAGAAGAGCGCCCCATTCCGAAGCGGCAAGGTGGGCTGGTACATTGTCCAGATCCGAGACCCGATGGATGCACAGGAGATATCCCAGGCCATCGACGCTATGTTCAAGAACTCCTCGGCGGAAACGCTCACTGAAACCGAAAAGGCTTTCCAGCTTGGATTCGTGGCCATGACTGATGCCATCGTCATCTCCATTCGCATCGTCTCCTTCGTGGTCATCGCGGTCATACTCACCGTCTTGGCCAACACCATGGCCATGACCGCCCGCGACCGCATGTCCGAATATGCCGTCCTCAAGACCCTTGGGTTCGGCAATGGGTTCCTTTTTGTACTCATAGCCGGCGAATCCGTCGCCATCGCCATGTTCGGGGGCATCGTGGGAATGGCTCTTTCTTTCCCGGTCGCTGACATTTTCGCTCAAAAGATGGGGACGCTCCTCCCCATTTTCCATGTACAATGGGCAACTCTCGCCATGAGCACGGGCATCACCATCGGCATCGGCATTATTGCGGCCCTGTTCCCAGCTTGGAGAGCCATGAAGGTGGGAATCGCCGAAGCGCTGAGCCATGTGGGCTGACAATGGTGGGATTGTTGAAGACACCCAGTGAAATCATGCGGGAGAGCCGCAGTCTGCGGTCCAATCAACGGGGGAATTGAGGGATTGATGAAGCAACGCGATGAAGATCCAGGACTCCACCTTATGGTCGGATTCCAGGGACTCACCCTGGAGGAGGAACTCAGGGCCATCATCAGGGAATTCCGCGTGGGTGGAATCGTCCTATTCAGGAGAAATGTTGAAAACCCTCCTCAGCTGCGTGAACTCCTCGACGCCATTCGGGCTTTCTCCAGAGAGACGCTGGGTCGGTCACTCTGGGTGGCCATCGACCAAGAGGGGGGACCGGTCCAACGCTTGCCCCCCCCGTTCACCAGGCTCCCGTCGGCCAGGGAGTTGGGGACCGAAGGCATCCCAGCCATCGAAAAATGGCAGACGATCGCCGCGCGAGAACTGAGGGAGGCAGGCATTCACATCAATTTCGCCCCAGTTCTTGATCTGGTAACAGATGGACAGGACCACTTCATGGAAGCCCGGTCCCTGGGAAGCGATGAAGAGCGGGTCGCAGAACTCGGCACTGCCTGGATTGCCACCCTTCAGGGAAATGGCGTTTCCGCCACAGCGAAGCACTTCCCAGGACTGGGAGGAGCACAGAAAGACCCCCATCACGATGCCCCCCTGATTCACTGGGCGGACCGAGACGCCATGGAGCGGGACATCCTTCCTTTCAAGGAAGCCATCAGAATGGGAGTCCACTGCATCATGACCTCTCACGCCCGCTATCCATTACTGGACAAGGAGGTACCAGCGACTTTGTCGGAAGTCATCAACAAGCGGCTTCTACGTGAGTCCATGGGGTTCCAGGGGATACTCTTCAGCGACGATCTGGACATGGCTGCCATTTCGAATCTCTATTCATGGGATGATACGATCCGCAGGGGCCTCACGAGCACCATCGACTTCTTCCTGGTCTGTCAGCACACGGAGAGCATCGCCCATGCTCATCGAGCGCTGCATAACGCTTTGCGGCCAGAAAGCCCGCTGGGGAGTCTTCGACTGGCCTCCCTGCACCGCATAGAAACCCTCACCCATGTCCATCGGCGAACATGAAAGAGCCGCAGGTCCAGGCATGTCCGCTCGTCACGTTTGGGCCCTCACTGCGGCGAGACATTCCCCTCATGGATTCCGCTCCCCTCTCCGAATAACCTCATGCGGCCCCCGCTCCTGATCCATGTCCATGTCTTGTAGAGATTTGAACGAGCACGCGTATGAACAGTCATCCGACCCTGATAGAAGTTGATACCAGGGAATTCCAGGCCCGCTTTGAAAAGGTCATAGCAAACCACGTTCCGGTCAAGGTCCGAATGCTTCTGCCGCAGACCAGGGTGCTATGCGACTTCTATTATCCCGCCCTGGAGGGGCCGGAACGCAACCTGGTTCTCGAGAAGTTGCTCGCGGCGGGAGAGCATTACACTCAGGATTTGCACAAAACCCTGGAAAGAGAGGAAATCACCGAAGTCTACATCAGAAAGGACCAGGAAGGTGCCTTTCAGGACTATCTCAACAGCATCATTCAAGAAGCCATCCACTCGCCCCACGTTCCAACGGAAAAGAAGACTCAACTCCTTTATGACAACGCGGAACACATCGTTCAGAAGGTATACCAGGAGCGTCCGAACCGCGAAAACATCAAGGTGGGCCGCCAACTCGTGGAGAATTTCTCCACCCACATCTCAACGGACACCATCAGCACGGATGCTCTGTTCTCCCTGTTTTCCAAGGACTACTACACATTCACCCACTCGGTCCAGGTGGCCTTCCTGGGAATGTCTTTCTGCAAGTTCCTGGGCTGGAAACCTGAAGAGATCAAAGACTTCGGAACAGGCGCCCTCTTTCACGACGTGGGAAAGAATGCCATCGAGGACAGCATTCTGAACAAGCCCGGCAAATTGGACCGGGATGAATTTGAGATCATCAAGAAACACACATCGCTCGGCTATGAACAGATGCGAAGCGCCCAGGTCATCTCCAAAAATCAGCTTCTCGTGGTGCTTCACCACCATGAAGCCATGGACGGCTCAGGGTATCTTGGCCTCAAGGGGTATGAAATCCACAAGTACGCCAGGGTAGCAAGGATCATCGATGTCTATGACGCCCTCACCACAAAGAGGTCTTACAAGGAGGCCATGCCCCCCGGCAAGGCCCTGGAGATCATGGCGGGTGAAATGAAGGCCACTTTCGATGACCCGCTCCTCAAAGCTTTCCAGCGCTTTGTGGGGTGGCGGCAGGCCCGGCAGGAGCAAGCGCAATTGCAGCCTTCCCCACCACCGCCCGTTCCAACGATCGACGTCCCACCAGGCTGTCCGGTCATCCTTCGGTCGCTCGAGGGTGCGTTCCAGTGCAAGACAACATTGATTGGCGCTGTGAGCGGCGAATTCCTGATCCTTCGCATTCCGGAAGAGGACGCTGGCAATGGCCTGCCACCTGCGGGCACCCCTGTCTCAGCCCGCTGCACGAATGATGGAGCAGTCACAGACTTCCAGTCCACCATCTTGGGGGCCATACCCAGCCCGGTGGGGATTCTCGCGGTATCCTATCCCCAGACCCTTGAAGCAACAGCACCTTCAAGGGAGGGTTCGGCAAACCCTGTTTACAGGGTCCAGATGGAAATCCACGAAACCCTTTACTCGGGCATTGCCATGGGCATCAACACGATAGGTTGCAAGCTTCTGATCAAGGTGCCCATCAATCACGGAGGTCCCGAGGCCTTGATCAACGAGATCGTCACCCTGCGTATTGAGTTGTTGAAAGGAACTGAGCCCACGTCCATCCATGGAAAAGTCCGTAATGTCAAGGTTAGGGATGGCAAGACCGCCATGAGTATCCAGTTCATCAACCTGGACGATGCAACAGCGGATCGACTCAAGAACTGCACCCAGGGCGTGTCACAGGGGCCAAGGTGACAATCCATGAGTACATCAGTATCAATTTCTGCTGCCACAAAGGCATCAGGCCGTCCACCCCGTGCACCCAACAACATCGCCCTAAAATCCCCCTCCGGATAGGTCTAAAGTGTTGAAAGAGAATCCGCCTTGTGGTAGGAAGGCTTGCGTGGGAAATTCATCCAAAATCCGCCAAGGAGGGTGAGTTATGAGTTGGGCATGGGCGCTGGGAATGTTGATCCTCTTTATCGTACCCGGCATTATAGGTGGGGGACTTGTGTGGTCGTTCTTTGAGAAGTGGACGGCGGTGATCGTCTGGGAGGCCGTCCTGCTGTTTCTGCTCAGCCTCGTGGTCTCAAAAGGTTATGGCAAGGGAAAAGCGGCCCATTAGAGGAAGGGTATGGACTGCAAGAAGGACCAGAACCTCAAGAAGTGCAATTGCAGCTACGATCCCTGTTCGCGAAAGGGCGTCTGCTGTGATTGCCTCCAGTATCATCTCAAGAGTCGTCAGCTTCCCGGCTGTTGCTTCCCTCAGGACGCCGAGCGGACCTACGACCGTTCCTTTGAACATTTCGCCCGCCTCGTCAAGGAAAAGCGGGTTTGATCCGCAGGCTTCTGTCCGCCCCTCCAGAGCGGTACAGCCACCTTGTGTGGTTACCATCATGGAAATCGACTCATCGAGAAACGGGCCAAGTTCAGCAGAAGCAATCCTGTTTCAGGGGTCATTTTCTTGCAGCACTGCATGATCCTATTGCTTGCTTGGCGGGAAACCATCGCAGAGCCGACGGCTGGCAGCCCTTGGGCAGGAGACCACAGGCGGCAATGAAACGGGCGAAAACCCGTGATCCCAGTTGCATGGCACCAGCCGGCACAAAGCAGAGATTTTGGCTGATCCGCATTGCATCAGAAGTCCGCGCGGATCTCCCTCAGGCGTGACGTCGCCAATCCACCGACCACGCCCCTCCCTCCTTATCTGTGAAACCCCGAATCCACCAGAGTTCGACCGATGGGCGCGTGCCGACTAAGCGCTTCCCGTTGAGGATTCCATGCAAGACGATTCAAAGTATCGAAAAGCCATCAGAGCCGTTCTTGCCATGGCCTTTGTTCTAGGCACGAACCTAGGCACAAACCATGCGGCATTGGCCAAGGATGAGGGCGAGGCCCACCTGAAGCCTCAGGCGAGGCACATCATCCTCTTCATCGGCGACGGCATGCAACTCGAGCATGAAGTGGCCGCGAGCCGCTATCTCTATGGATCTGACACCAAGCTGAGCTTCCACAACCTTCCATACAAGAACAGCGTCACCACCTGGGACGTCGCCGTTTACAACACCTACGCAAGACTCTTCGGTCAACCACCCTACAATCGTTTCCGGGTCATTCCGACCGTCGGATATGATCCGCTCAAAGGTGGATTTGAGCCCTATCCCTTCCAATCGAACAGTGACAGCGTTTACTTCCTTGATCCCGATGGCAACTCCATGACCAAGGCCCCGGCAACGGATTCCGCTTCCGCTGCCACGGCGTGGGCAACCGGCCACAAGACGGACGACGGCAATATCGCCTGGCTCCCCGGAGACCCTGCCAACGGAAGACTCACCACCATCGCAGAACTCCTTCGCAAGGAAATGGGATACGCCATTGGCGTCGTGAGCACCGTGCCCTTCACCCATGCCACTCCGGCAGCCCACGTGAGCCACAACAAGAGTCGCAATAACTACCATGCCATCGCCCGGGAAATCCTCAAAGAATTCAAACCAGAGGTGGTCATCGGTGGCGGACACCCGCTCTTCGACAAGAAGTGCACGTCCCCTGCTGACCCCGTTGCGTGCAAGCCCACTTACATGCCTCTTGGGCTTTACAGCGAAATCAAAGCAAACCCAGGCGACTATGCATTCGTCGAACGAGCTGCCGGGCAAGACGGTGCTGTGGCCCTCCTTGAGAAGGCGCAGGCGGCGGCCGCCAACGGAAGGAAGCTTTTTGGTCTTTTTGGTGGCCCCAATGGCAATTTCGAGTCCCCGGTTCCCTCGGATGTCCCGGGAAATCCTCTCGTCACGCGGCCAACCAACGAGAACCCCTTGCTTAAGGATGCCACCTTGGCCGCCCTCATGGTCTTAAGCCAAGACCCGGATGGTTTCTTTCTGGTAGCAGAACAGGGAGACATTGACTGGGCTAACCACGCCAACGACTATCGGCGTATGATCGGTACCATCTGGGATCTGCATACTGCCGTCGAGGCAGCCATCGACTTCGTGGACCGAGAAAGTGACAATATTCACTGGGGCAACACACTGCTAATCGTGACGTCCGACCACGGAAACAGCTTTATGCGCCTCAATAAGGACAAGTATCTCGGCGCCGGAGATCTCCCCACCCAAGTGGGCTTTGCCTACCCCAAAGGCCAGGTCACATATGGCACGAGGGATCACACCAACGAACTGGCCAGGATCTATGCCAAGGGCAAGGCCATAGACGCTTTTTTCAGCTACGAAGGACTATGGTACCCTTGCCATAGGATCATCGACAACACCCACCTTTTCCACATCATGGCTGAAGCCGCAGGAGTTCCTCAATCCCCCAGCTTGAGGATCGAGAGAACGAATCCGTCGGGCGATCCCGATACACCGTTAACGCCCTGCGATCGGATGATGACACTCTTTGAGTTGACCGCAGAGGGGGATTGAGACCCCAGCATCGGAGGAATGATCGAATGGCTCTCTATCTCTCAGGCCGCACCGCCATCAGTGACACAGCTGCGCTTCGCTACAGCGGGGGCATGGTCCCCGCTTTCCTCAACAGCAACTCCCAGTCCTCATCCACCATTTCCTGAATCTGCTCCAGATCCTCATCGGTCAGGTGGCTGAATCGCCCCTGCAACCGGAAATACTCCTTGACCAGGTAGCCCTTGGGCCGAAAATTGATAGTGTATCGCAGACCCTCCTCCACCTCGTAGAGGGGAAAGATATTTGTCTGCACAGCCATCCTCGCAATCTTTATGGAAAGTTCTGACGGGAGTCGCCACCCGGTGGGACAGCTCGCAAAGATGTGAATGAATCGTGAACCCTCGATCTGCTTGGCTTTCATGACCTTGGACACCAGGTCTTCGGGATACGCGATGCTTGCCGTGGCAGCATAGGGAATCCGGTGGGCGGCAAGAGCCTCCACGATATTCTTCTTGCGCATCTTCTTCCACTCCCGGCCGGGAGTCGTGGTTGTCCAGGCCCCATAGGGCGTCGAGGAACTGCGTTGGATGCCGGTGTTCATATAGGCTTCGTTGTCGTAACAAACGTAGAGGAAATTCTCGTTGCGCTCCACAGCTCCGCTCAAGGCCTGAAACCCGATGTCGAAAGTACCCCCGTCTCCAGCCCACGTCACCACCGTGACATCCGTCTCCCCCTTCACGTCGAGTGCTGCCCTCACCCCGCTGGCGATGGCGCCGCCAGTCTCGAACGCGCTGTGGAGCACGGGCACCTGCAGTGTGGACTGAGGATAAGGGCCGGCAATGATGGACCAGCAGCACGCAGGGATGACCATGACCGTTTTCTCACCCAGGGCCTTGAGGAGAAAGCGCATGGCTACGGCGGCGCCACACCCAGGGCAACCCACATGGCCCGAATGCATTAGCTCATGGTCCGGCATTTCAACTTTCATGGGGCACCTCGGCAAGTCCCATCCAGACATCCTCAGGGTCGGCCACAGTGGCGTTCCTGGTGCGCTGAACGATCTCGACCAGCAGGTCCGCTGTCACGTCACGGCCTCCCAATCCACACACATAGCCAAACACGAGAGGGCGGTCATGAACGTTGCACAAGGCCGCCCGCACTTCCTGTGCGAAAATGCCGCTGGCCCCGAAGGAAAAATTCCGATCCACGACCGCGATCCTTGGCACCCCCAAGATGGCACGCCGGATCTCCTCCCTGGGAAAGGGCCGGAAGAGCTTGATCTTGAGCATTCCGACCTTCTGGCCTCTGCTCCGCAACTCCTCCACCACAAGACGGGCGGTGCTCGTGATGGTCCCTGATGTCACCAAAACGATCTCTGCATCTCCAGTGCACACAGCTTCCACGCATCCGTATCGCCTGCCGAAGATGTCGTTAAACGAATCCTCCACACAGGCAAATGCTTCCCTGGCCGATTCCATGGCCTGCTGGATACTGTAACGCATCTCCATGTACACGTTGGGTGTGGCAAGCTGGCCAAAGGCGCAGGGATGCTCTGTGTTCAATTCAAAAACCGGCTGAAATGGGGGAAGAAATCGGTCCACTTCCTCCTGGGCGGGAATATCCACGGGTTCATAGGTGTGAGAGAGGAAGAAGGCATCCAGAACCACCATGACCGGCAGGTTCACGTACTCGGCCAGGCGGAAGGCCTGGATGGTCGTGTCCAGGACTTCCTGGCCATCTTCACAGTATAGTTGAATCCATCCCGTATCCCTTTGAGCCAGACTATCGGTCTGATCGGTCCAGATGTTCCACCCTGGTGCCAGGGCCCTGTTCACCTCAGCCATGACTATGGGAAGACGGGCTCCAGATGCCCAGTGAAGGAGCTCATGCATGAAAGCCAGTCCCTGGGATGACGTCGCAGTGAATGTGCGAACCCCGGAACTGGACGCGCCGATCAAGGCCGCCAGTGCTGAGTGTTCACTTTCAACCCTCAGGAACCGGGCATCTAGAGCCCCCCCGGCGCAAAACTCGGAAATACGTTCCACGATGTGAGTCTGAGGTGTGATGGGGTAGGCCGAGACCACCTGGACCCTGGCCAACCGCACCGCCTCAGCCACTCCATGGCTTCCTTCAATCACCTGCTTCATGATCCACTCTCACGATGCCTGTTCCGGCTCCAGGGACATGGCATGTCGGGGACATTCCACCACACAGACTCCACACCCCTTGCAGTAATCATAGTCGATGTTCCGTCCCCCGGGAGATTCTTCCCGATGCACCGCCACCTCCGGACAGAAAAGACGACAATTGTCGCATTGATTGCAGAGGCCGCAGTTGAAACACCGTCCGGCCTCCTGCATGGCGAGGTTGGCAGAGATCTTGAGATCGATTTCCGCGAACGTCCGGACCCGTTCCTCGCGGAGTAAGCGTGGAGGGACGATTCGTGGTGCATAGGTGAAATGATCCGTGTTGATCTCGGAAAAAGCCACGACGTGCGGGTTACGCTTGCACCGCAGGCCCCTGAGGTGGATCTCCAGGGAAAGTGCGGACCCCCCACCGACACAGCACTCGGCGAGACTTGACTCAATGGTGTCTATGCCTTTTCGAAAGAGCACGTCCAGAGCCATCGCAGCCTCTTTGCCCGATGCGACGGCATGGACGACACTCTTGATGTCCGTCGTCAAATCCCCTCCATAAACCATGACCGGTCCCTTGTCCTGGACCACCAGAACCGAATTGTTCAGCCGGAGCACACCGGCCCCATGGCCGGGAGGATTGAGCCATCCCGCGGCGGGCTCTGCTCCTATGGCCGCAAAGATTTTGCTTACCGTGACATCTCGAACCTTTCCGGCAACCGGTCCGATGGGGGGGCGGGAATCCATGCCCTCGTCCAGGATTTCCATCTCCTGAAGTGTGAGGAGCCATCCGCCGTCTGCTTCGGTGATGCACACCGGGGCTTGGAGTTCGAAAAGCTCCATACCCTCCTCCAGGGCCATGGCCACTTCATTTGGAAACGCAGGCATGTCCCGGCGCCTCCTGCGGTAGATGAGCAAGACCTTGGCACCCAGGCGCAGGGCCGAACGCGCAACATCAATGGCGGTGTTTCCACCGCCAATGACCGCTACCGTCCCCTTGAGCCTGGGGGCTTTTCCACGTCGCAGATCCTCGAGAAAAGCAAGTCCGTCGACGACCCCGCCCAATGCGCTCCCCGGGATCGAGAGTTCCTGGGCCTTACCATGGCCGCATCCCCAAAACACGGCTTGGTATTCCCCTCGGACCTCATTGAGGAAACCTCGTCCAATCCTCTTACCACAGTGAATGGATACGCCTTGGGCCTCAATCCGGGCGATCTCCTTCTTCAGGACCGTCTCAGGCAGCCGATAAGCTGGAATTCCCCACCGCAGGATGCCTCCCGGTTCCGAAAGAGCCTCGAACACGTCGCAGCCGTAGCCCATTCTCGCAAGGAAATGAGCCGCCGCCAGCCCGCTCGGCCCGGCGCCCACAACGGCTATGCGTTCCTTCCGGGAAGGAAGCCCGGTTAGATCCGCCTTGAGGTCATACCGGGTGGCCACGTCCGACAGGAATCGCTCTATGACATGGATGGCGATGGCCTCGTCGAAATCCCTGCGATTGCAGATTCCCTCGCAGGGGTGGTAACATACCCTGCCGCACACAGCTGGAAAGGGGTTTTCCTGAAGGATTGTCTCCCACGCCTCCTTGAAAAGTCCCTGGTTTGCCAGCATCTCAATGCGTCCGATGTCCTCACCGGCAGGGCAGGCGGCGCTGCAGGGAGCAGTCTTTTCATCGTATCGGGGCCGCAGGAAACGCCATGACCCCGTCTTGTTGGGTTCGGTAGTCGTATGGGATCGGGAGATGAAGACGGGGGGAATGCGGATGTCCTCGGAGGGCTTACTCATGGCAGCTCCTCGGTCCAAGTAGAAATGGAGACTTGTTCGCAGCTTGGGACACAAGCCTCTCACCGCCGTGACGATCTGAGTTCAGCCATTCGCCTGGGTAGGATCAACTCAACCGATCAAACCCAACAACCGCGCATCCGAATAGGCCTCCTCAGCTGCACGCAGGTTTTCTTCCGGTTTGGCCGGAGCCTCTTCGTATATGGCTCGTGCGATAGCCTCCATGGGAGGGGTCTCCATCATCCTTGCGAATGCTCCCATGATGGCCGTGTTGACGATGGGGTGGGTGCGTGTTCCCAGTCCGTGATTCAGTGCAATGCGCGTCGCATCCACCGTGGCTACCCGGAAACCGCGAAAACGCTCCAGTTCATTTGGGACCCCAGGGGTGTTGATGAGCACCCATCCTCCCGACTTGAGTCCCCTGGTCACATCGATCCCCTGAAGCAGAGTGCGGTCCAAAACGACGACATGATCGGGGGCGTAAACGTTGGTGCGCAACAGAATCTTCCTTCGGTTCAGCCGCAAGTAGGCCTCAACAGGTGCCCCCCTACGTTCGACGCCAAACACAGGGAAACTCTGCACAAAAAAACCGGCCTGAAAGAGGGCCTTCGCCAGAAGGATCGTGGCCACGACAGTCCCTTGGCCACCACGGCCATGGAAGCGGATTTCGACCATTGAGCTGTTTCCCGCCATGGCACTGAAGCAACTTCGCTTCAAGTGCCCCAACTATCGGAACGTGCTCGGTTGTCTTCGGTCGAGAGTCTTGTCCGAGTGACAAGGGAAGGGAGACATCCACAGCTCCCCGAAGATCACACCGGGCTCCAGACCACGGCCAGGGCCTTCGCCGACTCCTCGCTCAGACATCGAAAACTGTGACTCAGGTCCGATTCAAAGTAGATGCTGTCCCCAGGTTCCAGGATCTCCACCCGGTCGATGGTCCTGAACTCCACTCGACCGGACAGCAAGAAAAGGAATTCCTCTCCCTCGTGGCTCACGAAAACCATATCGCCGGTGTCTCGGCTCACAAATTCGACCAGGAAAGGCTCCATGTGCTTGGCAGGCTTCTTCGTCTCCAGCGACTCGTAAATGTAATTCACTTCACCCTTCTGGTGGTGAGGGCGCCGCTCGATGAGCCCCCGTTCATGGCTGCGGGTAATGGAAATCTTGTCCGTGCTCACTTCATCCTGAAAGAAAAAAGCCATTCCCACCTGCAGTGCCTTGGCGAGCTTCAGCAGCGTGGCTATCGGAGGTACCACATGATCGTTCTCTATCTGGGACAGAAAAGGCTTGGAGAGACCCGTCTTGGCTGCCAGGTCCTGGAGTGTGAACCGGTTCTTCTGCCGCAACTCCCTAACCTTGTTGCCGATCTTCAGTGCCTTGACAGCCATGCTGATGTCTTGTTCAGGCGCCATCTCTCCTCCATGGAATCTGTGTGGATAACCCCCAGCACTCAAGCCCAGTTCGGGCTGAAAGACCGGACCCCCCCAATCACACTACCTTACCGGAGATATATCAATTCTACGCAGTCTTTGGTTTGATGGGAACAAAATAGTTTTGTGAATCCAAAGTTGCCGAGGAGTTCAACGGGTGATTCCGAGTTCAGTTTTTGCGCTTGGACATGGAGAATGGGAACATTTCGTTCTTCTTGAAACGAAGGTCGCAAGGAAGTGCCGGCGACTCACTGTGCTAGACAGCAAGATCAAGGGGAACATGCCGCCGAAAGGGGAACTGATGTCAAACGGATTCAGCGCACCATTCCTAGCGTGAATTCGGTGAGAAAGAACCAAATGATGATGTCACTATGGCTCCTGTCCTTCCCTCGCTTGAGCAAGGGAAGGGCCATCTGCAGAGCGTTAGGAGATTTTGAGCATTGCCCTGAGTCCGGGGAGAGGAAGTGGAATGCTCAAATCACCAATTGTCCCCATTTAGCGTCTTCCCCCGAAGATGGACCCCAGGACCCCACGGATGATTTGCCGTCCGATCTGGCTTCCAATGGCCCGGGCCGCACTCTTGGCAACGGCACCGACGATGTCCGCAGCTTGGGAACGGGGTTCCGGCGCACGTCTTCGGGGAAGAGACGGAACGCGTTCCCGTCCCACCTCCAAGACTGCCTCAGATCCAGGAACACGACCCTTGAGCCTTTCATAGGCCGATTCCCTGTCCACTGCTCGCTCGTAATGGCCAAAAATCAGCGACCCCTCGATAATCCGACGCCGCTCTTCCATGGAGAGGGGCGCCAAGCGGCTGGCTGGTGGATAGACGAAGGCCCGTTCCACTATCCCGGGCATACCCTTGGCGTCGAGGACGGAAATGAGGGCCTCACCGACACCCAGTTCCGTGATGGCCCTGAAGACATCCAGTTTCCCGCTGGCACGAAACGTTTCCGCGGCTGCCCTCACCGCTTTCTGATCCTTGGGGGTAAACGCCCGCAGCGCATGCTGAACGCGGTTTCCCAATTGTCCGAGGACTCTGTCGGGCAGGTCAAGGGGATTCTGAGTCACGAAGTACACGCCAACGCCCTTGGATCGAATCAGCCGTACAACCAATTCAATCTTCTCCAGAAGGGCCGGGGGAGTGTCGTCAAAAAGCAGGTGGGCCTCGTCGAAGAAAAACACCAACTTGGGCCGTGGTGGATCTCCAACCTCCGGCAGTTGCTCGAAAAGCTCTGACAAAAGCCACAGGAGAAACGTGGCATAGAGTTTGGGAGAGTGCATCAGCCGCTCCGCCGCAAGGATATTGATGACACCCCTGCCTCCATCCCCCGTTTGCATCAGGTCGTCCAGGTTCAAGGCGGGTTCTCCCAGGATGGCCTCCCCTCCTTGCTCCTCCAGGGCCAGGAGGCTGCGCTGGATTGCTCCGGTGCTGGCCACAGAGATGTTTCCATACTCGGCCCTGAACTGATCCGCATTTTCTGAAACGTATTGCACCATGGCTCTCAAGTCCTTGAGGTCCAGGAGGAGAAGCCCATGGTCGTCAGCAATTCGGAAAATGATGCTGAGGACACCGCTTTGAATGTCATTGAGGCTCAAAATGCGGGAGAGGAGGAGCGGGCCCAACTCGGAAATGGTTGTGCGGACGGGGTGACCTTGTTCCCCGAAGACATCCCAGAAGACGACCGGATAACCCTCGAATTTGAAATCATGCAGCCCCAAGTCCTTAATCCGCTCATCCACCTTGGCATGATCGCCCCCAGGAAAGGCAAGCCCTGAGAGGTCCCCTTTCACGTCTGCCATGAAGACCGGGACTCCCATGCGACTAAACTGCTCGGCCATCACGCGTAGGGTGACGGTCTTCCCCGTCCCCGTGGCCCCTGCGATGAGTCCGTGCCGGTTGGCCATTTCAGGCCTCAGTTCGACCTCATTCACCCCTTTGCCCAGGATCATTCGCTCTTCAATTTCCCGTGCCATACCCTTACTCCTCAAAGTGTCCGGATAGCCCCTGTCGTTTTCTCTCCACATGACGACAGGACCGAACGATTCTGGAGATTCGCTCGACGCACCCCCTCACAATGCCTTTGTTCCTCTGAAAAGCCTCGGGGCTTCCAGACCACCGGCGATTCCCCCGCCAATCAACGATGGGTACCACCGAAGCCCCAACCCCTGTCACACCCGCACAGGTCCGCAACGAAAAATGGATAAGACTCATGGCATTGTGGTAGATTCCTTCAAAAAGGAGGCAAACCATGGCTGATTTGGAGAAGACGCTCCAATCCTTGAAGGACAAGCTTTCCAGATGCCGGAAGCCCTTGAGGGAATTTCTTTACGGCATGACCGTCCATGAACTCACCGTAGAGGTCAAGAAGGAAAGAGGATACCTTGAGGGATTGTTTATTCTCGCCGTTTTTGGCGATCTTATCGGTCTTCCCCTTTTTCCACCTTACTATTCCATGAGGCTCCTGCCCTACGTGGTGCCATCCATCCAACGCTGGAAGCGAAGTGTTCTGCGAGAGAGGGACCTGACCGACCTTGCATCCCACGACCTGTAGGAGAACGGCCCATCCCTCTTGATCCGATCTTCCATCGATCCTACCTTCTTGACTGAAAACGGCGGCAGGGTGGTTTGGGCAGCCAACTGGAAGTGATTCCGCGTGTCATCGACAGGCCAGTTTGGCTGCTGTACGAAAAGCATTGACCTCGATTCCTTTGAGGCAGCCAATCATGTACCCAGAAGATCTGATCGTTCCTTGCAGGAACTGCGGAACCAAGAACAGGATCCCATCGAATCGAGCGAAGGACAGACCCATTTGCGGACAATGCCGTTCTCCCCTGTCGCTTTCCCACACTTACCCCCCTCATCCGGTTGATGTGACCGACAACACTTTCAGGGATGAAGTTCTCCATTTCCCAGGCTCGGTGGTTGCCTTCTTCTGGGCCTCTTGGTGCACCTACTGCAGAACCCTCATGCCCATTATCACCGAGTTGAGCAAGAAGTATGCAGGCAAGATCAAGTTCGCCCGAATCCAGACCGATCACAACCAGGCAACGTCCAATCAATACGACGTCTTGAGCCTGCCCACCCTCATACTTTTCAAGAAAGGCCGGCAAATCAATCGTCTGACTGGCTCCGTTCCCCGCGCTCAACTGGAATATCAATTGTCCCCTCTGCTATGAGACCGGTCCTCAGTCTGCGCCACCCATCAAGAAACTCCCACTCCCCTTCGGCAGGGGTAAAATGAGATGAGGCAATCAGGCTCCGACTCTCGACATCAGGAACGCGTTGAGAGTCCTTTCCCAGTAAGCCATGAACTCGGAAAAGTAGTCCTCCGTGTAAGCTTCAACAAATCTTACGCCCTCCTCGCTTAGGGCGGTATACATATACGTGACCAACGCTTTGGTGAGACCCTCTCCATCCTCGCTCAGCGTGATGTTGATTTTTGCCGCCGTCAAGGCCGGGGTCACTTTGATCATCTCAAGGTGGAACTCTTCGGGATCCCTGCGTGTGATCATCCACACGGATTGGCGATCGGAGTCCTCGGTCACGAAAACACAGTCCTCTTCGGCCAACCCGGACAAAGAATACACGATCAAGGGATCCCAACCCTCCACCCATTCGCTCTCACGCACGGGACAAAGCAGGGGGAACACCTCTTCGGGTCTTGCCTTGATGGATTGCACATAGGTTCTCCTGACTCTCACCGGCTCCACGACCACCATGCTCACCACCTCCCTGGTCCGTACTGTTCGCGATGGATCGTTGAATGTCCCTTCCCCAGCCAGCAAAGGATGGGAACCCTTCATCAACAGCCGTCATAGTTTGAACTTTTGTACCGTAATAATGTTGGGATGGGCTCTCAGCGCATCCATTGCCCCGACGGGCACATCGTCATCCACCCGGATAATGGCGATGGCCTTGTCTCGCTCAGGAGTTCGGCTCAGGTGCATGTTGGCGATGTTCACCTCGAAGTTGCCGAGAGTGGTTCCTATGAATCCGATGGTTCCTGGCTTGTCAAAGTTTTGCACAATGAGGTTGATTCCCTCGAGTTCTGCTTCGAGCCTGTAGTTGTTGATCCTCACCAGGCGTATCTCGCCCCCGGGGAAGACGGTACCCGCAGCAGAAGAATCCTCCTGCCTGCCTCTCACACGCACAATGATCATGCCCGTGTAACCCCTGGATTCCGAGGATGTGGAGGCCAGGAGTTCTATCTGGCGCGCTTTCAGGAGGAGTGGGGCATTCACCAGGTTCACTTCCTCCGCCAGAATTGGGGAA
The DNA here is from genome assembly GCA_964623165.1 of uncultured Syntrophobacteraceae bacterium. Lineage (GTDB taxonomy): Bacteria > Desulfobacterota > Syntrophobacteria > Syntrophobacterales > Syntrophobacteraceae > JAAYUJ01. The sequence goes on along the minus strand of CAZURN010000014.1, from coordinate 2,930 downwards.
AGGAGGCCTTTGATCACGGTCTGAGTGAGGGGCTCGAGCGGCAACTCACGGAGTTCAGACCCACTGTACTCGATCTCAAGGCGCTGGATGGGCGAGCAAATCTGCCCCTGCAGACTTCCCAGGCGCTCCGCAAGAATGAGATACGGGCGCAGCTTCTCGTAGTCTCTGGGACTGATGGAAGGAAGATTCACAGCGTTGCGGACGACCCCGTAGAGCAGATAATCGGCGATCTGTGACGCGATGGCCCGGGAGACGTTGACCTGGGCCTGGACACTGGAGGCTCCCAGGTGTGGCGTGCAAATGACATTGTCAAGCTTGAGAAGAGGGCTCCCGGTCGGCGGTTCTTGGGCAAACACGTCGAGCGCCGCTCCCGCCACGTGACCCGAAACGAGGAATGCATGGAGGGCTTCCTCGTCCACAAGGTCTCCCCGGGCACAGTTGATGATGCGGACCCCCGGCTTGGTGCGGGCGAGAGTGTCCCGATTGATGATTCGGCGAGTCTCAGGGGTGGATGGGGTATGGAGGGTGATGAAATCGGAGCGGGCAAAAAGCGTGTCAAGGGGAACCGATTCAACTCCGAGTATGGCAGCCGCTTCAGGAAGAATATGAGGGTCATGGGCGAGCACTTCCATCTTCATGGAGAGGGCACGGTCCGCCACGATGGAACCGATCTTCCCCAAACCGATGATTCCAAGGGTCTGGTGGTACAGCTCGGTGCCCATGAACCGCTTCTTCTCCCAGTTCCCCAATTTCAGTGAATGGGTCGCCTGGGGCACATGGCGGGCGAGGGCAAGCATCATCGCCATGGTGTGTTCCGCTGCAGCCATGGCATTGGCTCCGGGCGTATTCATCACCAGAATGCCCTTGGCGCTCGCAGCCTGGAGGTCGATGTTGTCAATACCGGTCCCGGCTCGTCCGATCACTTTCAGGCGATGGGCATTTTCGAGGATGTCTGCCGTGATCCTCGTGCGACTTCGCACCACCACCGCCTCGTAGTCGGAAATCATGCCTTTGACCTCATCCGCAGTCGGCTGATCAGGCACGTCCACCTCGAACCCCTCTGCGGATTTCAAAATGGCTAACCCCGCTTCATGCATCCCGTCACAAATGAGGATCCTCACTTCATCTTCCTTTCCTCCGCAAGGAATGAGCCAATAGGAGAAACCAGTGGCGAGGGCATTATTCCCACGATTTGCCATGCCAGACAAGCTTGAAGTATCCGATTACAGAGCAATTAGGGCAAAATCGCCCGAAGCCGCAGGCTTGGATTATCCTCAGTGAACGGATCACTCTGAGAGCCATCTATTCTACTGCGGGTAGACAGGAGGTGAAGTCATCTTATTTTGGTAGTCCAGGTGACCAAGCACAAGTTGGTCACTGTGAATGCGCCCGAAGGGCCCATTCTATTCAGGGGAGACAACCGCTCCGGGCACCAGGCTGATTGTGCCTTTGAAACCATTACTGGCGAGTCCCAGGGATTATGATAACAGTTTCGAGCTTTGGCCTGGATTATGCACTCCAGAATTCCCTGAATCGGATAAAGCGATACTGAAAACTGGCTAAGTACCCATTCATACTATTGGAGTCTACTGTTCAAATGCCTCAGACAGCTGTCATACTCTCCCATGGTCCCACCCTGCTGAATGACTTGAAGGTGTCTCCTTTGCCCAAGATCCTTCTGCCAGTCGGTGGGAGGATGCTGCTCGAATACCAGGCGGCCCTGCTGGCGTCGGTGGGAATCAAGCAACTGATCGTTTGTGTGCAATGTGAGAATGATCACATCAAGGACGCAGTGGAGCATCTCTTGAGTCCATTTCCGTTCCGGTCGCACTGCGTTGTCCAGAGGGATCAACGAGGAACGGGCGGGACCCTCAAAGAACTGGAAACCTTGATCGACGGCAGGTTTTGGTTTTTGAGCGGTGACCTCTTCCTTTTCGCCGACCTTGCCGAGATGCTTTTCCATCACGGAAAGACCGGTTCCTGTGCAACGGTTGGCGCGGTTCGCATAGAGGAGTCAGGATGGGAAATGGAGAGAGTGGAGACAAGCTCCGGATCCGATGTCAGGACCATTCACCGGATTCATCCGTTCCACGACCGCAGGAGCAGGCTGCGCCCTGTGGGTATCTACCTTTTTGAACGGTTTGTCTTGGACCACATCCGCTCCGAAGGGTACTTCGATGTGAAGGAACAACTCTTTAGTCTGCTCGGGGAGAAGGGGCTTCCCACAAAGGCTTGGGAGATTTGCGGCTATTGCAAGAATCTGTGGGGACTGGACAAGTACTTCGAACTGCAGGAAGACATCCTGCTGAAGCGGGCGGGGCTTAATGGACTGGACCAATGGCTTCCCCCAGCGGCCATGAACGCCCCGGCCAACGTCTCGCCGCAAGCCAAGCTTGTCGGCCCCGTGGTGATGGGAGACAATTGCACGATTGAAGACGGAGCGGTCATTGTCGGTCCAACGGCCATCGGGGACGATTGCGTTGTCCACCGGAATGCGGTCGTTGCCGAGTGCGTTCTTTTCAAGGGTGCCACGGTTGGAGAGTCTGCCCAAGTGAGGAAATGCCTCTTGGGCCATGACACTGAAGTGCCCCCCTTTCGTCAAAATAGCGACACAATAGTTTTAAAGGAATCCCCTTCACAGTCCCAGGTCAGCCGTCCTCTCCCCTGGAGCTTCTACGGGTCTCCCTCGCCGGGGTTCCAGTGCCTGGCCAGGCTTCGGTGTGCCGAGAACCATACAAGAAAGGAGTACCTCCTCTGGAAGCGGGTGCTCGATGTTGCCATTTCACTTGTCGCTCTGATCGTGAGTGTCCCCATGATGGCCGTGATCGCACTGGCCATCAAACTGGATTCCCCCGGACCTGTATTCTTCAGGCAACGACGATGCGGGAAGGGCGGCGTTGAATTCTCCATGTTCAAGTTTCGATCCATGG
>CAZURN010000013.1:0-33237 GCA_964623165.1 uncultured Syntrophobacteraceae bacterium | reverse complement strand
GTGTGGACGATGTGATCATGGGCCAGTCCTATCAAAGCGGCGAATACGTCAACATTGCCCGAATGGCCCTTCTCAAGGCCGGTTGGCCAGTAGAGGTTCCTGGAATCACTCTGGACCGCCGCTGTTGCTCAGGGCTCGACTCCATCTGCTTCGGAGCCATGAAGATCCAGTGCGGGCAAGCACAGATCATTGCGGCCGGAGGAGTCGAGAGCATGAGCACGGCCGAATTCTACATCCCGGGCGAGTTCATGAAATGGGGAGTGGGCGGGAAGCGGGATCCCCGATGGGGTTTCATGCCCCGCGGACACGGCTCGCTCTCCATGTGGGGGTTGCCTCTGTTTGACAGGATTCAGCGCGCAAGGGTCATGTCTCAGCCCATCGAACGCTTTGGGGAGCTCAATTCCATGATGAGCTGGGCGGAAGCCGCCGCAAGAGACGAGTCCATCACGAGGGAGGAAGCTGACAGGTGGGCGCTTCGAAGTCATCAGCGTGCGTGTGCCGCCATTGATGCCGGCAAATTCAAGGAAGAAATCGTTCCGGTCGTCATTCCACAGAAAAAGGGGCAACCGTTGGTGATTGATACTGATGAACCACCTCGACGAGATACGAGTCTGGAAAAACTGGCGCGGCTGCCCATCGTCTACGAAGGTGGAGTCTGCACTGCGGGTAATTCTTCCAGCGAAAACGACGGGGCCGGGGTCGTTGTGCTCATGTCGCAAGCCAAGGTTCGAGAACTCGGCATAAGACCCCTCGCTTATCTTCGATCGTTTGCGGTTGCTGCATCCGATCCCACCCTGACATATCCGGCCGTGCCGGCTTCCGTGGATAAGGCCTTGAATGCAGCCGGGCTCACCATCGACGATATGGACCTCATCGAAATCCAGGAGGCCTTCGCCGCTCAGGTCTTGGCGGATGTCAAACTCATGAAGGTCAACCAAGAGGACCTGGACCGAAAGGTGAATGTCAATGGCTCCGGGATTTCCCTTGGGCATCCCATCGCCGCCACGGGCACCATGCGCATGGTGACCCTCCTTTACGAATTGAACCGCCGGCAAGCCCGTTTCGGGCTGGAGACGATCTGCGGAGGAGGCGGCCATGGCATTGCCGCCATTGTGGAGCGAAGGGAATGAGATCCCCCTGATCCGTGATTCCCACTGGGAAAGGTGATGAGGGCACATACTCTCGACAGGGATCACTTTTGCCGGGCCAACCACTCCTCCACAGGTGTGTAAGGGCGTTTCTGAAAGCGGCCGGCTTCGGCCAGGATCAGCTCCCCAGCCACGCACGTGAGCCCGCGGGCCAGCCAGGGGTCTTCCCTGCACGCTTGCACAAGGCCTTTGTCTGCAATGGCTGCCACACGGGACAGAATGCTTTCACCGTAGCCCGCTGAAGCGGTCACTGGAACCGCGCCGGGAATGTTGTCCACGCAGAAATGGCGCACGCCGTCCACCACGTAGACCGGGTCATCCCAGCTGGTGGGACGGCTGGTTTCAATGGCCCCCGCCGTGTCACACGAAATGTCCACAATGGCCGCCCCCGGTTTCATCTTCCCGAGCATGGCCCTGGTCACGAGATGGTCCGTCCGTTCCTTGGGCCACAGGACACAATTGATGAGCACGTCCACTTCGTGGATGTGTTGGGGAAGGGCCGAGATGTCATCCACGGCCAGGTTTCGGTCGTGCCAGTCCATCAGCGCGGCTCGGCGGGCGCCTTCGAAGACGTCCAGCGCCACAACGGAAGCTCCCAGTCCCAAGAGAACCCGCAATGCTCCCCGACCCACGTTTCCCAAGCCAAGGATCAGTGCTTTCATGGGATGCTCTCCGAAATGGCCCATGAAGTGACGGCCGGTCCCGCCATGGGGGGCGAAGCAGAGGCGAATGGCCTCCAGGGCTCCAACCTCCCCGGCTAAGGCGCAGTTGGGGGAACCGAAGGGATGCGTGTTTTCGGCCGAAAAGGCGGCAAGTCCTACCGTCAGCAACCGGTCGAGCTGCTCACGATTCAGACTGGCGTGGATGTTGGTGAACAAGACATGGTCCGACCTGAGCAAGCCGTACTCAGGGGGGAGGATTTCCTTGACCTTGACGACCAGGCGGGACTTTTCAAAAACGTCCCTGCCTGATGGGAGGACCCTGGCCCCAGCCCGGACGTACTCCTCGTCAGCAGCGCCCGCGAAGAGACCTGCTTCCCTCTCCACGAAAACCTCATGGCCAGCGGCCACCAGGAATTCCACATGGCGGGGAAGAAAGGCCACCCTACCCTCCCTGGGTTTGATCTCCTTTGGGATACCGATCTTCATGGCAGTCCTTTCCACGGATTGACGCAACGATCCGTTGGGGTTACACTCGCGGGCCGATCTTGGTCGTGCTGGCTTCTCACCTCTCGGGGTGTTCCATGTTCATCGCTGAATTGTCCTCGCTGGCAGCCGCACTGTGCTGGTCGTTCGGCGGCCTCCTGGCCACCCATCCAGCCCGGGTCCTCGGTGCGATCACCTTCAACCGGCTGCGGATGGTCCTGGTGTTTTTCATGCTTGCGGCCGTGGCTCTGGTAACCGGTGGCTGGTGGACCCTCACAATGGACCATTCTGCCATACTGATGGCTTCTGCCATCATCGGCATCTTCATCGGGGACACATGCTTCTATGCCTCTCTGCGGCGTCTGGGCCCCCGTCGAACGGGCATCCTGTTTGCCACCAACGCCCCCATCACGGTGATCATGGGTTATTTCGTCCTGCATGAACGCCTGCCAGCAGGCACGAATTTTGGTTGCGCCCTCATCATGGTCGGAGTGCTCCTGGCTGTCTTTTTCGGCACCACCGCAGCTCAGCGGCATCACTTCGAAGAGGTGCGCGGCCCTTTGATGATAGGTGTCGGGTTGGGGATCTTTGCCGCCTTCTGTCAGGCCACCTCCGTCATTATTGTGAGGCCCGTTCTGGCTTCGGGTGTCGACGCCGTGGCGGCATCGGCCCTGCGGGTAGGTACCGCGGCCCTGGCCCTGACCGGGACCCTCCTCCTTCAGGCAAGAACCGTACGCCCACCAGAACAACTCACACTCCGACTTCTGGGGCAAGTGGCCTTGAGCGGCCTGGTGGGGATGGCCCTGGGCATGACTTTTCTTCTCTACGCCCTCGCCCACGGACCTGCCGGCTTGGTTTCCACCCTCTCAGCGACTTCCCCCATCCTGATCCTGCCCGTGCTCTGGGGGGCCACCCGCGAACGTCCTGCCCTGGGAGCCTGGTTCGGGGCTATCCTGGCCGTGGTGGGTGTGGCGTACATTTTCAATTCATGAGTGAACGCACGAACAGGCCCTAGCCGCCCGTTCCTTCAAGCCCCTCCTTCGTGCCTCAGGATCTGGCTCAGGAACAGCTTGGCCCTTTCCGACCGCGGTGCTTGAAAGAACGTCGCGGGCGAGTTGATTTCAAGTATTTCACCGGCATCCATGAAAGCAACCCTGTTGGCCACGGTGCGTGCAAACCCCATTTCATGGGTGACGCAGAGCATGGTCATGCCACTCAGGGCGAGGTCCACCATGACGTCCAGAACCTCCTTGATCATCTCAGGGTCCAGGGCGGATGTGGGCTCATCGAAAAGCATGATCTTGGGACTCATGCAAAGGCATCGCGCAATGGCCGCACGCTGCTGCTGCCCCCCCGACAGCTGACCCGGGTACTTGTCCGCCTGGGTGGGAATACGGACTCTTTCCAGGTACTGCATGGCCAGTTCGGTGGCGTCTTTCAACGGCATGCCGCGAACCCAGACCGGGGCAAGGGTGCAGTTCTCGAGCACGGTCAGGTGAGGGAATAGATTGAAGGCCTGAAAAAGCATTCCCACTTCCCGCCGAACCCGATCGATGCGTTTCAGGTCATTGGTGAGTTCAATGCCGTCAACCACCACCCGGCCCCTCTGGAAGGTCTCCAAACGGTTAATGCAACGAATGAGAGTGGATTTCCCGGATCCCGATGGTCCACAAATGACGATGCGCTCGCCTTTGAGCACTTCCAGGTCGATGTCCTTGAGTACATGAAAATCGCCGAACCATTTGTTGAGCCCTTCGATACGGATGATCGGTTCAGCCTCCTCCAGCATTGCCGACGTGTTCATAACCAGAGATCCTCAATGATTGTCATAACGGAGGCGTTTTTCCAAGCGCATGCTGGTTCTCGAGATGCCGAAGCATATCACCCAGAACGCTAGTCCGGCGAAGACATACGCCTCCTTGGTGAAGCCCAGCCAATTGGAATCCGCCAGTGCGCTCTTGAGAATGCCCAGGAGGTCCATGAGATTGATCACCGCAACCAGTGTCGTGTCCTTGGCAAGGCCAAGAATGGTGTTGGTGATTCCCGGGATGACCAATCGCAGAGCCTGAGGCAGGATCACCAGGCGCAGGGACTTCCAGTAACGGAATCCCAGTGCTTCAGCAGCCTCATACTGACCCCTTGGAATGGCTTGAAGTCCGCCTCGCACCACTTCGGCCATGTATGCGGCATAAAAGAGGGAAACGCCCACGAGAGCCCGCAGCAACTTATTGATGTGCGTCCCCTCGGGCAGGGTCAGGGGAAGCATCACCGACACCATGAAGAGCACCGAGATCAGCGGCACGCCTCGAATGAGCTCAATAAACCCGATGCAGAGGGCACGGATGACGGGCATGTCGCTTCGCCGTCCAAGAGCCAGGAGTATGCCTACAGGAAGGGATGCCGTGATACCAACCCCAGCCAGAACCAGAGTCAGAAACATCCCGCCCCACAGGTCCGTCTCCACGTAGGGGAGTCCAAATCCTCCCCCGATGAAAAAAGCGTAGGCGATGCATGGGTACACTGTAACTAGGAGTGCCATGCGCCACACCTGAACCGAGGATTTCTTCAATGTGAGAAGAAGGGATACGAGGGACGCCGCGATCATTCCCACCACGCCCTCCAATCCCGTTTGGAGGTATTGGGCGAGCAGCATTGCCGCCTTGTACGCCAGAATGGTCGAACAAGTGATCACAAGCCCTCGTCGGACAGACCCGGTTGAATGCCATGGGGTGCCTGTTATGAGTCCAACCCAAGGCATGACCGTAGGTGTGATGAGGAAAGCGACAGCCAGGCACGCCGGTCTAGCACCGTGCAAATACAGGATGATCAAGGCGGCGAGCGCGGGAAGTATCGCAAGGAGGTGTTCGTTCCGGCGCTTTGGGGGTAGAAGGCAGGCAATGAGTGGCGGACCAGCCGAAGCCGCGAAAAGCAGGAACGTATAGTCGATGCGCCACCGTTCCGCTTCAGGATAGAACCCGTACATGAGCATTCCGAAACGCACCTTGATGAAGACCCAACAGGCGCCGTCGGGATCGCCAAGGGGGAAGTCACACGCGCTCTGATCTGCTCCAAGCCAGTTGGCCTTGAAAAGAGCCCATTCAACGAAGGGAGGCAGCGTCCAGAACAGTACGGCCAACCCTGCAAAGGTCATGAGTGTATTGAGCCACGATGAGAACAGGTTGTGCCTGAGCCACCCGATCAGTCCTCTTTCCGAGGGTGGAGGCGGCAGATCCGGTGAACGCCTTGTCTTGACGTAGATCATGTCAGCGCTCCCGGATGGCCATCTTCTTGTCATACACATTCATGACCGCTGAGATGGCAAGGCTGATGCCAAGGTAGACCAACATGGTGATGGCGATGATTTCCACCGCCTGTCCTGTCTGGTTCAATGCAGTCCCGGCAAACACAGCCATGAGATCGGGGTAGCCTATGACGACCGCCAGGGAGGAGTTCTTGACGAGGGTCAGGTGCTGACTCGTGAGGGGCGGAATGATCACCCGCATGGCCTGAGGGATCACTACGAGACGCAGGATCGTTCCTTGGCGGAATCCGAGAGAACGGGCCGCCTCGACCTGCCCCATGGGCACCGCCTGAATTCCGGCCCGAACATTCTCAGCGATGAATCCTGCCGTGTAGAGGGTGAGGGCCAGGATGAGAGCGGTGAATTCCGGCTGCAGAGTGATACCGCCCGAAAAGTTGAACCCCTTCAAGCTCGGGATTTCCCACCGTATGGGATAGCCCGTGGTCACCGCAGCAACTAGGGGAAGGCCCGTCAAAAGCACCAGGGACAAGAGCAGGACGGGTGTGCGCCGACCAGTCAACCGCTGCCGGCGAGCCGCCCAGATTTTAAGCGCTGCAACCATGGCAAGAGCGATTACAGTGGCGAGAATCACCCAGCCACTCCCCTCCTCCAGGATGGGCCGGGGAATGATCAACCCCCGGTTGCAGAGGAATGCAGTACCCAGGAGATTGATCGCCTCCCTGGGGCTTGGCAGGGGGTTTAATATGGCAATATACCAGAAGAAGAGTTGAAGCAGCAGTGGGACGTTCCGGACGATTTCCACATAGACAAGGGCCATCCGGCCCAGCAGCCAGTTCTGTGAAAGGCGCAACACCCCCAGGAAGAAACCGATAAGGGTGGAAAGGACTATGCTCACGGAGGAAACGAGCAGGGTGTTCAGTAGTCCCACCACAAAGACTCGAGCGTAGGTAGAACTTCTGGAATACTCTATGAGAGACTGGCCGATGTCGAACCCGGAGACATGGCCCAGGAATCCGAATCCAGACGCAATGCCCGCCTTCTTGAGGTTCTGCGCGGTATTCAGCACCGCTGACGTGAGTACGAAAAAGATGACGCCGAAGACCAGCGTCTGGATGAATACGGCCCGAATCCTGGGATCGTTGGCAGCCCGGCTCAGGAAGGTGGCTCGGGGCTCATCGGCAGGAAAAGGCGTGGGGGATGAGGATGCTTTCGACATCCAACAGGGGCTCCCTCAATGGCAGGTGATCTCTCTCCAGTTCACGCCGTCGGCTTCATGACCCGCCCTGGTGCAACGAGGCCACGGCAGCAACCGTGGCCTCGTGTTCCTGCAATGACATCAACGGATCGGCGGGGCATACATGAGACCGCCCTTGGTCCAAAGAGCATTTTGGCCGCGTTCAAGTTTGAGCGCCGTGTTGGGGCCGACATTACGGTCGAAGAGCTCACCGTAGTTCCCCACGAGCTTGATGATCCTGTAGGCCCAGTCCTTTGTCAATCCAAACTGCTCACCATAGTTGCCTTCAACACCCAGGAGCTGCTTGATCTCGGGGTTGTTGGACTTCAGCATCTCGTCAACATTCTTCGAGTTGACCCCCAGTTCCTCTGCATTGATCAGAGCAAACAAAGTCCATCGCACAATGTCCGTCCATTGGTTGTCCCCCTGGCGCACGGAAGGCCCCAGCGGCTCCTTGGAGATGACCTCGGGCAAGATGACGTGATCCTCGGGTTTGGACAAAGTCACTCGGCGGGCGGCCAGCCCTGAAGTATCGGTCGTGTATACGTCACAACGCCCACTGTCGTAGATGACGGTGGATTCGTCGGCACTCTCGAAGACAACCGGTTTGAACTTCATGTTGTTGGCCGCAAAGTAGTCTGAGACGTTCTTCTCAGTTGTGGTACCGGTCTGGATGCAGATGCTGGCTCCATCGAGCTGCTTGGCACTGCTGAGGCCGAGCTTCTTGTTCACCATGAACCCCTGGCCGTCAAAAAAGAGGATGCCCGCAAAGTCCAGCCCCTGTTGCACGTCGCGTTCGAAGGTCCAGGTGGTGTTGCGGGACAGGACGTCAATTTCCCCCGTCTGCAGGGCGGTAAAACGCTCTTTGGTGGTTACGGGGACAAACTTCACCTTCTCGGGATCGTTGAAAATGGCCGCTGCCAGCGCACGGCAGAAGTCCACATCCAAGCCGCGCCACACACCCTTGTCGTCGGGCACCGAAAAACCCGGCACCTTGCCACTCACACCCGCCACCACGACACCACGCTGCTTGACGGTGTCCAACATACCGGCCATGGCTCCCGTCGCACATAGACAAACCGCAAAAATCGCCAAAATCAAGGTTCTTGGTCGCATTCTCCACCTCCTCGCTCTCTCCTGAGGTTCTGGTTGAGTGAAAATCTGGTCATGGCTTGTGTCGAGGCAAACTCTCTCGGCTGGCATCCGATCACAGCCCCCTCTCCCGGAACAGGTCGTTCCGATCTAGTAGCCTACCCAGAGGGCAATTGTCAACGGCCGGCAAAGGATCGGCTCGGTTTCGGTCTGAGCTGGGGAGAACTGCAACCTTGCAACAGCCCAGGCGCTTCGGTTCAGGATCGCTTGCGTGTGACCCCGGAGGGTGGCATATTCATCCGCACCGAACTGCGCCATCGCGCAACTTCAACACTGATGAACAGAACTTTTCGAGAGAGCGGAACTGAGGCATCAATGCCATCAGAGGCTGGATTGGAACCCAAATTGCGTCGGGTGATCTCATGCAAGACTCAAGACTCAACGTGACGGTCGATCGTATCTGCGACTGCCTGGACAGGATCCGTGAGCACAATCCTCTCGTTCACAGCATCACCAACTACGTGGCGATGAACTTCACGGCCAATGTGCTTCTCGCTTTGGGTGCCTCACCAATCATGGCCCATGCCCCGGAGGAAATGGATGAGATGGTTGGATTGGCCGGTGCACTGGTGATCAACATCGGCACACTTTCCACCCCGTGGGTCGTATCCATGCTTCAGGCAGCCAATGCCGCTCGCACACGTGGACTCCCCATTGTGCTGGACCCGGTGGGAGCTGGGGCAACCCGTTTTCGCACAGAGACCGCCAGGAAATTGATGACGGAAGGCAAGGTATCCATCATTCGCGGAAACGCTTCGGAGATCCTGGCCCTCTCCGGGCATGCAGTGAAGTCTAAAGGGGTGGATGCCCTCCATGACGTTCAGGAAGCTTCCCTCGCCGCCGCAGCACTGGCAAGGCAGTCTGGTGCCGTGGTGGCCGTAACCGGGGTTGAGGATTTTGTCACTGACGGGCTGAGATCACTTCGGGTCTTGAATGGACATCCACTCATGGGAAAGCTGACTGGAACAGGCTGTGCGGCAACTTCCATCGTGGGCGCGTTTGCCGCCATTGAGGCCGATGCATTTCTCTCCACAGCAGGAGCTCTTGTCGTATTTGGAATTGCGGGTGAACTTGCCGCGCGGTCGGAACCTGGACCGGGGACCTTTCAAACCCTTCTCCTGGACCAAATCCACGCCATCACAGGCACAACGCTGCGAGACCACGCCAGGATCGCAACATTTGAGGGCATCGATGGGACCTCTTGACTATACCCTATACCTGGTGACAGATCGAAACCTTGTTGGGAACCGATCCATTGAGGAGATCGTGGCGAAGGCAGTGAGGGGTGGGGTCACCATCGTCCAGCTTCGCGAAAAAGGACTCGGCGATGTCGATTTTCTTCGCCAGGCATTCCTCCTCAAGGAGTTGACGGATAGGATGGGTGTCCCTTTGATCATCAACGACCGCCTCGACATCGCTTTGGCATGCGGGGCGGCGGGGGTGCACGTGGGGCAGGGCGACATGGAGTGTGCTCAGGCTCGAAGGATCGCTGGAGAACTGCTTGTTATCGGCGTCTCGGTGAGCACTCCCGAGGAAGCCATGAAGGCAGAAATGGATGGAGCCAACTACCTGGGGGTCAGTCCCGTGTTTTCTACTCCAACAAAGATAGACACGCCGGCCCCTGTAGGGTTGGATGGACTGCGCAAGATCCGGGAAAAGGTCCGTATGCCATTGGTGGGAATTGGAGGCATCAGTGAGGCCAATGCAGCGGATGTCATCCGATCCGGCGCAGATGGTGTCGCCGTTGTATCTGCCATCATGGCCAGCGACGACCCCTGGATGGCTGCGCGAAGTCTGAGATCCGCCATGGGGAAATGATCTTCATCAGCGCCTCCAATCATGCTGTGGAGGCGCAGGCGACGAAAATGCGGACGCAAGTCCGGAATCCCACCTTGACAGGTATATTTTTCCACTTAATTTCCTACCTAAATGATCGAATAATGATGAACCTTAACGCAGGCATGCACGGTAAAGATATGGAGGGTGTCATGAACTGTCTAAGAAAAAGACGAGAAAAGGAAGAGGCGAAGGAAAATAAAGAGAGGGAGGAGCGGGAAGAAATCGAATTCCTGCTGACTGGTGGTTATGAAAGAGACTGCTGCCATTCCTGACATCGGAATAATTTGAATACGTCATACCATGGCTTCAACGTGATCGGGCTATGTCCTGTCGACCAGCCCGATCATTTTTTCGACCGATCATTTTTTCGATCGCGCAAGACAAAGGGTCCAAGCCACCCCAGTTGTTGTTCCCGTGGAAAATGAAATGCCGCATTTTGCCGTGAGTTGGGATATATTGGATGTTGATGATATGATCGGGCGGGCAATGGGTTATGAAGCTGCCGCTTGACTCCCTGGATGATCGAATGCTGCTGAATCTCAGACTGTGAGGCTGCCCATGGAAACCTGCACTTCCTGCCACTTCTCCGTCGACTCCGAGGACCGTTTCTGCAAGAATTGCGGCGCATCCCTGGCTCTGAAGCCGGAGGGCCGCTTCCGACCGCTTCTCCCCACATCGGCCGGCGAGATTGATGCCTTGCGTTGCTCGCTCTCTCCCATCCTCAAGGCAGGGTTTCTGTTCTCTGTTGGACTTCTTATTGTGATACTGATCGTCGGCACGATCCTGGATGCTCTTTCCGGCTGACAGAAGCTGTACTCAGTTGGCATGACAGACTGGCCTGCCCACAAGAGGCAAAATATGCGGTCCCTGTATCGTGCGTCGCCGTGGAAGGCAGCGACCTTGGACCTTGCATCCAGTTCTCGTCAGCGCAACCTACCTGGGTTGCGCCTGGGACTATCCACTTATTGGGCCCGAAAGGCGAAGTACCCGGATTGCAGGACCTGCCTCTCGCCCCTTCGTCTCTCTCCTGCAAGGGGGGATTGAGCCCGATGGGAGCGCCTATCCTTTGGTTGGGGGTGAAAGAGGGTGAATTGAGCGGTCAGATAGACCTTTTCGCCCCATCAGTCCGAAAATCCCTCAAGTTGAAAAAGAGTCTTTGCGCCGGTCGCCGGGGCCCTCGCACTCAAGTTGCCCGTTCCCTTCGAAACCGTTTGCACCTCAAGACTTTGTCAGTTTGACAGAAGATCGAATTTTGCTATTGTAAGGGCATATGGTGAAAAATCCCGATTCACATCAATGTGCATGAGGAGATCTGATCATGAAAGCAGAGGACTACAGGAATGTAATCTCGTTTGCCGTCGACAATGAAATTGAAGCGTACGAGTTCTACAACGGAGTCTGTCAGAAGACTTCTGACGCCAACCTGAAAGCCATTTTCAAGGAACTGGCCGACGAAGAGAAAAAACACCGCAGTTTCCTGGAAGGCCTTCTCTCTCGTCCAGGCGGATTCCATTTTGATGAGGCCAAGGATTACAAAATCTCCGAGACAGTTGATAAACCAAAGCTCAGCCTGAGCATGAAGCCTTCCGACGCCATCGCACTGGCAATGAAGAACGAGGAAGAAGCCATGCAGATGTACTCTGCCTTGGCAGAAGCATCCGGCAACGCCGAGCAGAAGAAGATGTTTGAGTCACTTTCCAAGATGGAGCAAGGCCATAAAGTCAAACTAGAAAACATATACACCAATATGGCCTTCCCTGAAGTCTGGTAAGCCGGAATCGCTTCAGCAACTACTATCCGGTTCTTGGGACATCTGGCGTCTGTGTGGTGCCTTTCCCGCATCGACTTGATGCGATACAGGGTTGTAACCTGTCGTCGCATCAGGCCGGGGAGGATATCCACCGCGTCTTCCTGCCAATGGAATGAGGGCGACCCTCAGGATTCAGTCTCATGACGAGTCCCGGAAGCCCGAGTCACTAGAATTCGAAGTCCTGCCTCCATCCATGACTTGCCAAATCTAATCATGAGGAAAACGCATCGGAGGGCATTGGGCCGTGCAAATCACGAGAGAGATTTTCATGGTGGGTGGCGGGCATCTCACCTCGCCGGAAGATGCCGCAATCTACTTCATCAAGTTCGGACAGGAATCCGCCTTGGTGGATGCGGGTTGCGGTCGAGCAACGAAGCAGCTGTTCACAAACATCAGGAAGTGTGGAGCCGATCCGCTCGACACGAAGTATTTGCTCATCACCCACTGCCATTACGACCACGCGGGCAGCGCAGCGGAAGTGAAACGGCTTATAGGACTGGAAATCGTGGCTCACGAACTTGATGCGCCATACCTTGAAGCCGGGGACAACCGTGTCACGGCTGCAAACTGGTATGGTGCGAAGTTGAAACCTTTCCTGGTGGACAGAAAGCTTACCGGTTCGGGGGAGGATATCCTGCTTGCAGGCAGGAAAATTGAGGCCATTCACACGCCCGGGCACTCACCCGGATCACTTGTGTACCTGACCGAATCAGAGGGGAAGAAGGTCCTGTTTGCCCAGGATGTTCACGGCCCTCTCGACTCGAGCTTCCTCTCCAACCGCGAGGACTATGAAGAAAGCCTCAAGAAGCTTCTGGGTTTCGGTGCGGATATTCTCTGCGAAGGCCATTATGGGGTGTACCGTGGAAGGGAAGACGTGGCGGCTTTCATCCGGCAGTTCATGATGGGCTGATTCGCTCCGTGAAAATTGGTCATAGAGGCCAAGACCAAGACTGCTCTTACGAAGGTACAAGAAACCGTCCAGAAGGTGCAAATTTGGTAACCCGATCCATGGCAAGAAGTCGCCAGAACTCCATGGAAGGCCGATTACGAGTGTCACTACGTATGGCACGAGTTATGCGAAAGCTTTGTTCGCACGATGAACGATATTCGATCCCATGGGAATCTGAAGCCGAAGAACGGGACCATGAGGGCAAAGCGGCTACCGCCAGGGGCTGATTCCCGGGAGAGTTGCTGTATGCCGGCATCTTTGGATGAAAGGAGACCAGGATGAAATATGGGAAAATTGCTGTCATCGTGGCGTTGATGTTCACTCTGTCCAGTTGCGCCGGAATGACCAGGACGGAACAGAACGTTCTCGGTGGTGGTGCGCTGGGCGCTGGTCTTGGCGCCGCCATTGGAGCGGCAACGGGTGGAAACCCAGCTGCTGGCGCGGCGATTGGCGGGGCAGCAGGAGTAGTGGGAGGGGCAATTAAGGATTCGTGGGAAAGGAGCGGGGGGTACTATTCCCCATACGGCCCTACCTATTGAGCAGTGACCCAGAATTGTCGAAGGACTGCTGTGCCGAGGCACAACGAAAGCATGGATCCAGGGCGCCCTGGCTCTATGCTTTCGGCAATTCATGGGGCCTTCTCATACAATGAAAGTCCCTGGCGCGGCGGCAATCCGCGGGTCGCATCCGACGATTTTCCAGAACTGTGTCATTGTGGTAGCAGTGAACGGGTGCCTGATCCGCTTTTGTCCTCTCACCTATAATCCATCCATTTCATCATCAGGGCGGTCCGTTACTTTCCAGTTCGACTTCCTGTCTTGGAGGGTCCGTTGCCGTATGTGATGACCAATAGAGGCGTGATTCTTGATTTGGAACAAGCCTTTCGAGCCCTCATGGATTACGCTGTCATTTTCTTTGGAGAGCGCCACAATTCCCGTCTTGCCCACGAAGCAGAACTCACCCTACTTAGCGGCCTCCTGGAACGAGATGCGAGCCTGGTACTGGCACTTGAGATGTTTGAGCGTGATGTCCAGGGTGCACTGAATGCCTATCTCGAAGGCGCAATTCTCGAGGATCAATTCCTTGAACTGGCCCGGCCTTGGCATAATTACCATAGCGATTACCGTCCGCTTGTTGAACTGGCGAGGGCTCGTAAGGTCCCCGTTATTGCGGCCAACGTGCCCCGCAGGACAGCCACATTGGTTGCTGCAGCGGATGCCATCTCGCCTGATGTCGTGGGGGATGACAGCATATTTCTCCCATCAAAATTGCACTTCGATTCAGAAGAGTATTTCGACCGCTTTGCCGCCCTAGTGGCCCGAATGCCTCAGTCGGTCCCGATGAAAGGGAAAAATGTGGAGGGGCTTTATAAGGCCCAGGTTCTCAAGGACGCGGTAATGGCCCATTCACTTGAGCCTTTTCTCGACCGTCGTATCCTATTCTGCTGTGGTCACTTTCATTGCGACTACCACCTCGGTGTACCCTACCAACTCCAAAAGAACCACGCGGAACTTGATATCGCTGTCGTGGTTTGTGTCGAATCCGTAGTGGACCTCCCCATGAAGGATCGTTCCCGGGTGGGTGATTTCATATGGATCGATGAGTAGCAGCCAGATCTTGGTTGCTCCCGGCTGTAAACTTGTGCGGTATTCCTCTGAGGTAATTGCTTGAGGTTACACTGTGAGGAGCGTGTCGATGATCGTCCCAACGAAGGCTTTCTTCACCAAAGGCGCTGGCTTCCACAAGAACGAACTGCAGTCCTACGAACTAGCTCTTCGGAATGCCGGAATCGAGAAACAGAATATAGTGAGCGTGTCGAGCATTTTCCCACCCAACTGTCAAATCATTGGACTCGAGGAGGGGCTCAGACTCCTCAAACCCGGGCAGATAACCTTCTGTGTCATGGCAAGGCTCAGCGCCAATGAATATGGGAGAATGTTGGGAGCCTCTGTTGGAATCGCGTTTCCATCAGACAGGAACCAGTATGGTTACATCAGCGAGTACCATGCCTACGGCAAGGAAGAAATTGAGGTCGGGGATTTTGCAGAAGACCTGGCCTCCACCATGCTGGCCACGACGCTGGGGGTCGAATTCGACCCCGATAAAGACTATGACGAAAGGCGAGAGATATACCTGATGAGCGGAAAGGTGGTCGAGGCCCTGTCTTTCCCTTGTGTGGCAAGCGGAATGAAGGGGGGGTATGTGACCGTGATCTCTTGTGTCGTGTTCATTGAGTAGTCTGTCATGGGCTGGTGAATTAGCGGTCAACAGCCGTGATCATAAGCACGACTCACTACGAGAGTGATGCGGCAGGGTTCTGTTTCAGAGTGTCCCCGCATGAATGCAAAGAGCAATGGGATCTCAAGAACCGGGACTGGGACATAAGACAAGTAGCCGCCCACCACAGAACGTCCTCCAACCCCCCGGAAGCCTGCGAGACCCGCTGGATCTCGCAGGGAAGTTACCCAGCTGGTTTCGCTCCCCCCGAACAAACCAAACGGAATCTGTGAACAGCCTTCCTGCAACTACAGTCATAAGGGGACCAAGTGATCTTACGAGTGGCTCATCGCGGAGTTCACTGGCGTGCCTTTTCAGGTCAACTTTTTTCAACAGGATTTGGAGTGGACAGCGAATTCATCCTCAGGAATCATTTCCTGAACTGGTGTCAATCACAATATCCCACCCTGGGTTTGCAGGTTCTCAGTCTTGAAGGCGGTGACCTTGCCGATCTCAACGACAGGAGTTTCAAATCCGTGAGGTTCTTGGATTCCGACAACCAGAAATCTCCCACAATCTGCTGATTGCCTTTTGGGTGAGGCTGAAGTATGTTTAAAAAAGAGGTTCATCGAAGTACTGCGTGGGCGTGCTTCTTCGCTGAAAGGGGGAGGACATGCAGCTTAAAGTATGCCTCTAATTTGCCCGACGGTGGATCTTCACGTTCAGTTCCTAGATGATTTTTCAAAGCCACCTCCCCGGAAACGCGAGCGCCGAACCGACACTGACTGCAGTTCATGGACACAGAAGGCAAGACTGGCTGCCGTGGCAGCGGTTCTCTATTGGGTGCCCAATCTGAGGCGGTTTATTCCTCCCTCTCACCACCCTCGCTCCAGAAAAATGGAATTCAAAGAATGCGCTCCTGAGTCGAGGGGGAGGCTGGATGAGGTTGAACCGATTGAACAGACAACACTTTTCCCCATCTCCTCAAGAATCGTTCAAGATAGGGAGATTTCCTCAGAGATGGAGTGAAAACCCATCCATTGAAATCCTTGTTTCAGCAGAAGACTGGCAAACACGCGGGTCATAGGCGATTGGTTTGAATGTCATCTTCAGCTCTTCATGAAACAAACGGAGGCAGAATATGGCCTGGACGGCGTTCATCATAGGGTTTGTTCTCGGCCTGTCTCTGGTGGTCCTCTGCCGCTTGATCTGGTTGCGTTTCGTCAAACTCCCTGGTCTTCGAGCCCCTTTTGCCGAGCTGCGATCTCACGAGATCTACTGAACCCGTAACTTCTCTTTGCGACAGCATTTCTGTTGGTTGACGAGAGGATTTTCTTGAACTGTTCACTCTCACAGGGTGGCTCTTGTCTTTCGAGCGAAGCAGTCCTTGCTGCCTCTTTCTCGCTTCATTATGATCACCTCTGAAACTCAGACAACGGCTCTCGAACCATAAGGACAGGACCTTTGATCTGGCTCTCTTTTGTCATGGGCTTGTTTTTCGGCGTTTCTTTGGGAATTCTTGTCCTGGGAGGCCTCCAGTGGCTTAAGAGGCGAGGAGATGTGAATTGGGTCTCGGCCTATCCTCACCTGCCTCCTTCCCGGCAGATGAGGGATACTGACCGCATAGTCGTTCCCACCGACCTCCTTGAGGGCGCCAAACACCCGCGAACCGAAGAAAGGAAGTACCGACGTTTCAAGGGGGAGGGTAAGGCGATGGTTTCTGTCGTCCTGCCCTCCACGAATCTCCCTCTGCTCTCCGGGCCCCTCCTTGATATCAGCGAGGGGGGACTTGCCTTGGCCTATTTCGCTGAAGCAGAGAAGATTCACCCTGACGCGTTTCTCCATTTGGAAATCAACGGAACTCGCCCCCCCTTTCTGCGTATTGTGAACCTGCCGGGCAAAATCGTCTATGAACTGGAAACTGATCGTCGGCATGAAGGTCTCTTGAGGGCCCGACGTTGCGGAGTACAGTTTGGAGGGCTAACAGCAGGCCAGTCCTCCCAACTGCAATCCTTCATCCACACATGCGCTGCGTCTGAGGTTCAGTGCTAAGAAGGGTCGAGGCTGATCAAGGTCTCTGCCTTGGTCCGACCTGCTATGGGAAGAAACACCTTCCCACGGAGTGCTGTTCTGAAATTCCCAGGGGTGTACTCACAGTCAGAGGAGAGAGAGACACGGTCTTCTCTTTATCACTCTGAGAGCACCGAGACAAATCGCAGAAACCATTTCAGTTCGCCGATCCCCAACATTTCACATTTCCATCCATTTAAGAATTCAGCCCGATGACTTGCAGACTTGCCCCCTGTTTCCGAGGCAGAACCGTGAGCAACTTGAGGCGGGTTTCTCAAAATGGAATCGCTTTTCGACCCCATCGATGGCATCATGAGATGCTGAGAGACTGATGTCATCAATTGACCTTCTGAAATCTGGGTTCCCCGGAGAGGACAGCAAAGAGGGAGGCAACACCATGAAGAAAATTCTCTCGTGGGTGGTTTTTTTTGCATTGACGATTCAGATTCCTGGTCCGGCGATGGCGAGAGTGGACATAAGTGTCGGAATATCCCTGCCGCCGCCCATCCCTTTCATGGGGCCCCCAGAGGTGATCGTGTTGCCAGATACGGATGATGTATACGCTGTGCCTGACATAGACGTGGATCTCTTTTTCTGGAATGGCTGGTGGTGGCGCCTTTGGGAAGGCCGTTGGTATCACTCACGGTATTACGATCGAGGCTGGGTTTACTACAACTGGGTTCCAAGCTTCTATTTCTATCTGGATCCTGATTGGAGGCGATACTACCGAGACCGTAACTGGTACGGTCACCGATGGGATTATGAAAGGATTCCCTACCGACGCCTTCAAAAGAATTGGAGTCAGTGGCACAAGAATCGTTACTGGGAAAAACAAAGAACTTGGGGCATCCAAGGATACCAACCTCGACACCACCTTGAGATGCAGGAACTCAAGAATCAAAGGAGAGAACAATATCACCAGAGGCCTGATGTACAGCGTCATCAGCAACAGTTGCACGATATGCGGATGCAAAGGCAGCAAATACAGCCCCAAATTCAAGACACCGGAAGGCACCGACGACAAATACAAAAGCAACAGTGGCAACCGCAACCAAGACAACCCGGGATTCAAAGATCCGAAGGAGAGCGACAGCAACTCCAAAAGCGGCGAAAACCACAACCGCCACAACCCCCGAGTCAGCAATCTGATGGACTTGAGCAGAGAAGAGGACTGCAACGGCAATAGTCTTAACGAAGACTTGACGGAGGGGATTTCCAACAGAGAGACCAAGTTGATAAATAGGTTTGAAACTTCGCAGGCCTGACACCCGCAGATCTTTCTGGGGACACTTTACCCGTCGTTTGTCCGCTAACCACTTTGTCTTGGTGGCTGAGAGGCATCAATGGTAATTGGACCCCGTGACGAGAGCACGGGAGGACACCGAGACAATCGGATCCAATATTCAATGCGGATATAAGGAAACGTGGAATGAGAGATTTCGGAAGACAAGAAAACATCATCTCCTTGCTTTTCATCCTGGCTCTTGTCCTTTCATCTCTTAAGATTTCCACTGGACTGAAGTGCCTCTTGGATATCCAACTCTGGGATGAGACTGATTACCTGAGGAGCGGAGTTCGCTATGTATTTTCGAGCGCTGCATGGGGTCCATTCTACACGATGTTTTATTATATACAATCCCTTTTTGAAAATGACATGGTCGAGCTCTATTATCTAAATATGAGCATCTTGTCCATACTTGTATCTATATCTATATTTCTTTTTCTAAGAAGACTCAATGTATATTTACCAATTGCAGTTTTGGCATCATTTCTTTATTTGACAACCTATGGGAATTTTGGATTTGATACACATGTTCAGAATTTTGCCGCCTTCGTAATTATATGTACGTTGATTATTTCAACCTATGTCGAGAGGGTACCTTCAAGGCGCGCTGTTCTTGCCATTGGAGCTTTGATCGCCGGCTATGTCCGCGCTGAGCTGTTCGTTCTATATATATTTTTCATGGCGTGGCTCATTTTGGACCTCTGGCGCACGGGAATTCTGCGAGAGATAAGGCCAAACAGGGTGGCACTCGTTATCCTCGCGATTCTGACTTTTGTCTGGATTCCACTTAAAGGTCTTCCGCTCACTTCGGATAGGGCCATCCTCTCTTTTCTGGCTTACCATTACGAGCGCAACCGGAGTAGCGATTCAAGCTTTACGGAAGTCGAGCAGTCGGCTTTCGGTGGTGCGAGAAATCTTACGGAGGCGATATTGGCAAACCCGAAGGAGTTCTCTCGTCACATGATTGCGAATGTGGAGCAACTTCCGCAGAGCCTGATCGCGATCATCAAGCCGCGTTGGGAAAGGTTCACATGGTTGGGACTGCTCTTCTTCGCCTGTCTTTGTCTAAACCTCGTCGCAAAATTGACCCGGACGGACTCTGGCTCCGGCCTGTCCAGGTTTAGGTATCTTCTGCCGGTTTGTGTCATATTCAGCATCCCTCCGCTGCTTTCAGCCATCGTCATTTATCCTCACGAGCGCTACCTCATGGTGGTTCCCTTGCTGTTTTGCCTTATTGTGATTGCCTACGCTGGGACAATCCCGCACCGTACAGGATGGAAAACCGCTCTTTCAGCCTCTTTGATTCTGTTTTTGCTGGCACCGGCTTCATCAAATCCCGGTGCCTGGTTCAGCATCTGGCCCTCCCCTTGTCCCAACACACTGGTGTTGCCAAACAGGGCTGCAATCCAATTCATCAGGAACCTGAACCTGAAGGATGCGGTCTTGTTTTCCACCGAAGGTTTCATGTATGATGTATATTTGCCCGGATGTCGTCTGGTTGAGGTCCCTGAAATGCAAGGGCCGGATTACTACTCATCTCCGCTGACACAATCCACGCAGGTTGATTTCAGAAGATTCATCGAAGCAAAAGGCATTAATGTGATTGTAATCGGAAGTATTTGGCACCCCAGGTTTGATCGGAACGAGCCAACTTTTCAGGATTTCATGATTCATTATCAGCAATATGGTTTTCGAAGGCATCTGGCACCAGAGGCATCCGGCAGAATCGTAATGGTGAGAAGCTGATAAGGGTCCTGACTTCAATGCAATTGAATACCGAGTCAGTACGAAGACAACCGGATCCTTTGCCGGACTGGCCGACAATCTCGGTTATCGTGCCCACCTACAAAGAGGCGGAGAACCTGCCGCTGCTGATCGACAGACTCAGTACGCTCCGCCGAGCCAGCCGCATGGATGTTGAACTCCTTATCATGGATGATGACAGTAAGGATGGAACCGAGGAGATAGTCGCAAGCTGCAACCAACCCTGGGTACGGCTGGTCACAAGGAGCACGGACCGGGGACTGAGTAAGGCGGTTTGTGACGGGCTAAAACGATCTCGCGGTGAAGTGATCGTTGTCATGGATGCTGATCTCAGCCATCCGCCAGAGTCCATTCCGGCTCTGGTTTCGGCGGTGATGAATGGATATGACTTCGCCATCGGATCGCGTTATGTCCAAGGTGGTTCTACCTCCCACGACTGGGGGTTTCTCAGGTGGCTGAATAGCCGAGTCGCAACCTTTTTGGTGATGCCCTTCACTAAGGTGATGGACCCGATGAGCGGTTTTTTTGCGGTTCGGCGCACCACGTACGAAACTGCTTCCGACCTCCTGAGCCCAATCGGTTACAAGATCGGCCTGGAACTCATCGTCAAGTGCGGGTGTGATCGCATCAAGGAAATTCCCATCCACTTCGCCAACCGAAGATTCGGCAAGAGCAAACTCACCCTTTTGGAACAGGCCCGGTTCATAAGGCATGTCAGGCGCCTCTACGTCTATAAGTACGGCACTTGGTCCCACCTTGCACAGTTTCTGGTCGTCGGCGGGCTTGGTACCCTGGTTAATCTCGTCTTACTCACGCTTTTTGTCGGGCTGGGCCTGGGGATAAATGCATCGATCGCTGGTGCCATTGCCCTGTCGATGATGTTTAATTTCTTTTTGAATCGAAGGCTTACATTCGGTTATGCCAAGAACGAATCGATCTTTAAGCAGTTTTTCGGATTCGTTGCGGCTTGTTCGTTTGGTGCGGTGTTGAACTATGTTGTCGCCTTCAAGCTTATCGCGACATTCCCTCATATTTATCCACAGGTAGCGGGCTTTGTAGGGATCATAGCGGGCACTGGCGTGAATTTCATGGTCAATCGATTCGTGGTCTTCAAGAGAACGCATTATCGCTCTGATTGAGTCCGTTTTGTATTGCCATCGGACGATCCCTTTGTGATTGGACATTGGGGTTCTTGGCCGGTGGGCAGCCTGAAGGCCAACTTCAAGAGTTTAAAAGGAATGAGGTCAAGACAGCGGAGAAAATATTTAATTTCAAGCTCTTACTCGGCGAGAGGCTGTTAGACCCCACTGGCAATCTCAAAGACTTTCGAGTCATGACGGTTGCCTTCGAACTCTCTTTTGAAAAGGGGGATCTGGCTCCCTCGGGAAACCAGGAGTGCCACTCCGACCTGTCGCTACCAGTCTTTGCCCTACTTTTGTCTGAGTGAGCACCATTTTCTTGCAGCGTGATTCCGCTGCGTTTGGACCACCGCACATTTGGGGCAGCCACCATGAATCCTGCCAAGGTCGAACATGATCGCGTGCGCAAGCTCTTGGACCTTCCCAATGTCGGACCGGCTATGGCGAGAGACCTGGAACTCATCGGGATCAGTATGCCGGAAGAACTCGTGGGCAAGGATCCGTTCAAACTCTACCAGGAGCTGTGCATTAAGACCTGCTTCAGACATGACCCTTGTGTATTGGACGTCTTCATTTCCCTCACCCGCTTCATGGACGGCGATGAGCCAAAGCCTTGGTGGGCTTATACCGAAGAGAGGAAGCAGCGGTATGGTTCGGTTTGAAGTCCGCACTGTCCGGGCTTGTTGGCAGCCGCCCATACGCTTATAGCTGGCAGCGCCTGAAGATTGTGCTGGACAGTGCATGGAGGCGACCATGACCAGCCACTTCCACCCGGCCCCCTGGTCCACATCCCTGAAAGTGATCTCACTTCTGGGCACAATCATGCTTTGCGGCGTGAGCTATGCCGCATACCGTTCCATTCCGGCACCTGTGGGGTTCACCCATCAATTCGGCCTGGGCGTGGCTCTGATCCCGCTGATCGTGCTCCTGGCGAGTTTCTTGTCCATCGTCAGGGGCTACACCGTCGACTTCAGCGAATTGTCAGTGGAGCGACTCCTCACAGCCACCCGGATTCCGCTCTTGGGGCTCACGCGTGTGTGGGCAGATACCGCTGTCTGCAAAGGATCGGTGCGGGTGTTCGGCAATGGCGGCCTCTTTTCCTTTTCTGGGTGGTTCTACAGCCGCCGTCTGGGCCGGCACCGGCTTTTTGTGACTGATTTTCGCAAGGCGGTCGTGCTCAAGTTTCCTGACAGAGCTGTGGTTGTCTCTCCAGAAGTGCCCCAAGTGTTCATCGATCACCTCCTCCAGGTCTTTCCGGGCCTGCATGTCGGGCCTGGGGAAAGCGATGCATGAAAACGATGTGCACTCGCCGCACGGGATAATCGCCGTTCGGGAAACTGCTTCTTGCTATTCATCACCGGCAGGCTCTTCCGGAGCCTGGCATGGCCGCTGTCGGGATTGCAAGGTGAGATTCCGGATATGATTTCGGCAAGTGTTGGCAACACCGCACTCCTCATCGGTTTCGCCCCGGAGGCCTTGGAGCTGACCACAGCCACAGCTGTTGATCGCCACTTGGAGCACATTGCAGCATGCTCGCCATTTTCGCTTTCCGGTTTCGCGCGGATAACTCCAACTTATGCGTTGGCCTGTCCATTTTAGCGACACCCCTCCTGTTCGGCACTGCCTCGGTAGCGATGCTCCACACCGCATCAGGATCGCTGCTGCCCATGCTCCACGGAATCTCCCACACTCTCTTCTGCCTGATTCTGGCCTTTCATGCAGGGTTCACCCTCTTCTGGAGCGAGGAATTCCGATTCATGGCCACCAACCCGGTTCAGTCTCTGAGGTTCCTTAGGTTCCTGTCACTCTGCCTGCTGATCTTCTTTGGCGGCACAGGCTTTTTCTTGACTTAAGTCAAGAAAAGAGGCCTTCTTGTGTGGTAGGGTAGAATCGTTCAATATTCAACACTCCATCCGAGTTCTGTTCTTGTCTTGTCCCATCATCTCTGGCTAATGGGTCCTCCATCAAACAGTGTGCACCGATCCTGCCAATGGGCTACCTCTCCACAAGGGGGACGCGGTGAGATGGTATTGCAGGCACCCTGTCTCAAGCGGGCCTGACGAACTCAACGACCGATCACCCCATCGAAGGGAAGACACTATGGGCGTATTGAGTGGAAGGTTCTTTCGCACCCTTGTTGTCCTGGTGGTCCTGGGGTTGGCCGCGGGTGCATTCTTGAGCTTTGGACCTCCCGGCCTCTACGCCAAGTCGGGGACCCCCGAATTCTGCGCCTCCTGCCACGTGATGGAATCCCAGTACGAAGGCTGGTTTCACAACGGGGGGCACCGGCGCCAGAAATGCATCGACTGCCATCTGCCCAACCAGAACAAGGTGCTTCATGTCACATGGAAGGGCATTGACGGGATGTATGACGCTTTCCAATTCTATTCAGGGCGGGTGCCTGAGACCATTAGACTATCGCAGCGCGGGGCGGGGGTCCTGCAGGAAAACTGCAAGCGCTGCCACGAGGAGACTGTTGCCATGATCAATGAAGAGAGGAATTGCTGGACATGCCATCGACGGCTGTCTCACAAGCTCACGGGAAGCCTCTAAATCAGAAAGGAGCGAGTCATGGGGAGGAGAGGGCTTTTCCTCGGCATTCTGATGGCCGGTTGCGCTGGACTGGCTTGGGTTCTCGGCGCCTGTACCCCCCAAAAACCCGAACCGGTCAAGGTCGGCACCATTCAGGACGGAGAGATCGACCCGGTCAAGTGGGGACAAGTCTTTCCTTTGGAATATGACACGTGGGGCAAGACCAAGGATCCGCGACCTGCTGGAAAGAGCCGCTACAAGAAGGGCTATGACACGGACCTGGTCATCTACGACAAGCTGAGCGAGTTCCCTTACATGCCGCTCCTGTTCAACGGCTGGGGATTCGGCATCGAGTACAACGAGCCCCGGGGCCACTGGTACATGGTCACGGATCAGCTCGAAATCGATCCTTCCCGTATCAAGGCCGGAGGGGCGTGCCTCACCTGCAAGAGCCCCTACGTGCCAACCCTTCAGAAGCAGTTGGGGCCAGCCTATTATTCCGATCCATATCTGGATGTGCATGCCAAGATTCCCAAGGAAGGGCAGGCTCTGGGCGCCGCGTGCATCGACTGCCATGACAACAAAACCATGGCCCCCAAGCTCTCACGTTCCACCACCCTTGGAGACGCTCTCAAGGAGATCGGCATCGATCCCGAGAAGATCACCCGCCAGGAAGGCCGATCCCTCGTGTGCGCTCAGTGCCATGTGACCTACATCATCCCCAAAGACAAGGACATGAAATCTACGAATGTATTCTTCCCCTGGCAGGGTTCCAAGGTCGGCAAGATCTCTGTCGAAGACATCATCAGGGTGATCCGCAGCGACGCCTCTCATTTGGAGTGGACTCAGAACGTGACGGGTTTCAAAGTGGGGTTCATCCGCCACCCGGAATATGAATTCTTTACCTTCGACAGCGTCCATCACAAGGCCAACGTTTCCTGTGCCGACTGCCATATGCCTTATACACGGGTCGGCGCCAACAAGATCTCCGACCACAACGTCATGAGCCCCCTCAAGAACGACCTCAAGGCCTGTCAACAGTGCCACACGGAAACAGCCGAGTGGCTCACCAGCCAGGTCTACGCCACCCAGGACCGCACCGTCTCCATGATGAACAGGGCCGGCTACACCACGGCGGTGGCCGCGAAGCTTTTTGAAACGGCACACAAGGCTCGAAACGAAGGGAAAAAGATCGACGACGACCTCTACAACCGGGCCAAGGATCTCTATTACGAAGCACTGTATAGAGTGATCTTCATCGGCGCGGAGAATTCCGTGGGTTTTCACAACCCCAGGGAAGCAGGCCGTATATGCAGCGATGCCGTGGCCATGGCTTCCAAGTCCGAGTCCCTTTTGCGCCAGGCTTTGGCCCAGGGGGAAGTGAACGTCCCGGCGGACATCAACCTGGAGATGGCCAAGTACCTCAATGACCGAGGGGTGAAGAAGCTCAAGTTTCGCCCTGAACTGGAATTCAGTGATCCATTCGGGATTCAGGAGAAGCTCACGCCTGTCAAGTCCCAGGGTCGCTGAGGGGCGTTGCTCGGAAAGCCTCCTAGCTTCACCCATGGTGCGACGGGCGCCGGTCTAGACCAAGACCAAAAGGAAGCGTGCCCCCTGTTCCACCCGTTACCCTTACGAAAACCGGGCTCCAGCAGCCCTTTCTGGACTCCGGTATTGTCGGCGTGACGATGTGGGACGGGGGCATTTTTTTGTCTGGAAATGATCCCCGAAAACGGATCTCACTGAACGACTTCCCCCCTTTGCCAGCGACGCATCAGCAGATAGGGGGAGAGTTGTCTGCAGGTTGGCAAGCGTTGCTGACAAGGTATCACCGCAAGCCGTCGCGCGCCATCACAGGCTCCCGTCGGCAGAATGGTTGTTGACGCATGAGGTGAGGTGTGCTATCCATCTGCCACTGTTCTGACAAATAGTCAGTTATCTTGGTCTTTTCCAAGGATCAAAGCCTGATTTCTTCAGGTTTCAGCGAAACGCAATCCCTGTGATACTGAGTTGTGCTCAAGATCGAATCGAACAGAGTCAGAGATTTTGGCCCAGCCCCCTGTGGGCGCCATGAAGCGGACGGGCATTAAGGCCCCCGGCTGCGCCGGCTTGACTGCCACTTCGCATGGTCCGAGGTTCTTGTCGGCGGCGACATTCCATTCAAAGCTGGCCATCAGCCACGTATTTCATTCAAACCATCGGGCCTCCGGTATTTCCGAGAGGACTCTGCCTTCGTACTGCTGCAGCATTTGACAAGGACTTGGATAGCCATGTGCAGCGCCTTGCTCACTCGGATTCTTCAGCGGGTGCATTACGGTTCGAGCAAGGGCCCTCCCGCGGCAGCGGCTGGCGCAGTTTGACTCCTCGCCTTGTGTAAACCGGGTTTCCAGATGAAGGATTCCAAATTCCCATTTGGTCATCCCACGACAACGGACCAGATCTTTCAGCAGCTTTTCGGGGCTGTGAGCGATGCGGTCTTGTGGGCAAAGCCCGAGACGGGAAGGATCCTCTCCTGCAATCCGGCCGCCGAGCGGCTTTTCGAGAGGTCGCGAACCGGGCTCATCGGCACGCTGCTCCGCGAATTGTATCCCCAGGGAGATGCCGATCCATGTGCTGACCTTTTTGCCAAGACTGCGGCAGGATTGTGCAATCCCCCTCTTGATGGGGAGATATTCACATCGTCAGGGCGCGTTGTCACGGTCCGCATTCACACCTCCCGTGTGGAGGTTGGGAACCAGTCGGTCATTCAGGGGGTTTTTCAGGCCGCGAGCTCCCTGAAAGAGGATGATCACACGTCGCGCATCGCGAAGTTCATCCTCGACAACAGCCCTGCCGTGTTCTGGCGCTGCAAGGCCGAAGAAGAATGGCCCGTGGAATGGATCGCCGGCAACCTTGCGCTCTTCGGCTATTCCCGGGAGGATTTCCTGTCGGGGAGGATCCCCTTCTTGTCCCTGCTGCACCCTGAAGATCGGGACCGCACGGTGGGTGACGTGGAAGAGCTCTCCTTCAGAGGCCTCTCCACGTTCAGACTGGAGTACCGCATTGTCACGAAGCGTGGGGATGTGCGATGGCTGGATGACCGCGTCACCGTGGAACGGGATGCCGATGGGATGGTCACCCATTTTCATGGGGTGGTGGTCGACGTCTCCGAATCCAAGCGAGCCGAACAAGCCAGAAAACAGAGTGAAGACCGCTTTCGCGCCATTGTGGAATCCAGTTCGGATTGGATCTGGGAAGTCGATGAGCATGGCATCTTCACATATGCGAGCCCAACCGTTTACGATCTCCTCGGATACGAGCCGTATGAGATTCTCGGGAATCGACCGTTGGACCTGATGCCAGCCAGGGAAGCCCAATACACCGCCACGCTGCTTGAAAACCAACTGAATGCCCCTGCACCGTTCACCAACCTTGAGCAGACTCATCTCCACAGGGATGGACGCGAGATCGTGCTCGAGACCAGCGCCGTACCGATTTTCGATGCCGGAGGACAGTTCCGCGGCTACCGCGGCATAGCCAGGGACATCACCCAGCGCAAGCAAACCGAGGATGAAATCCGCCAGAGGAACCGGGAACTGGAATCTTTGGCCGCCATCACTCACCTTGCCAGCCGATCCCTCGATTTGGACCATCTCC
Source organism: uncultured Syntrophobacteraceae bacterium (assembly GCA_964623165.1). GTDB lineage: Bacteria > Desulfobacterota > Syntrophobacteria > Syntrophobacterales > Syntrophobacteraceae > JAAYUJ01. The sequence goes on along the minus strand of CAZURN010000013.1, from coordinate 6,055 downwards.
TGGAGACCCTGCTCCCCGAGATCGCCCGGGTTCTTGACGTTCGACCCGTACTGCTCTTCCTTTCCAACGAAGACCCCCGCTTGGCCCTGCGGGGCTCGTTCCCGCCCGCCAGTGATGCAGAGATCGAAGAGTCCGAGTTGCGAGTGGGTGAATGCCTATGCGGCCTGGCCGCTGAGGAAGGCATCAACGTGTTCTCGGAGGACATCGCCAATGATCCCCGATGCACCCAGGATGTCTGCAAGAAAACCGGCCTGGTGTCTGTGGCCGCGATTCCGCTGCAATCGGCCCACAACAAGACCGGCGTCTTGACGGTTGCGAGCGCCTCCCGCAGGGATTTTCGACAGAATGAGTACTTTCTCTCCGCCATCGCCGATTCCCTGGCCGCAGCCATTGAAAACGCTGATCTCTATCACGAAATCAGGACTCACGCGGCGGGCCTCGAACGGAGGGTGGCCGAGCGCACCGCTGAACTGGAAACAGCGAACAAAGAACTGGAGGCATTTTCATACACAGTCTCCCATGACTTGAGGGCACCCCTCAGGAGCATCGATGGGTTCAGCAGGTTCCTGGAGGAGGAGCACGGTCATGCGCTCGACCAGGAAGGGAAGGACTATTTGCGCAGGGTGAGGGAAGCAGCGCACCGCATGGCCCAGTTGATCGATGACCTCCTCAAGCTTTCCAAGCTCACGCGGGGTGAACTCAGACGGGAGCAGGTAGACCTCAGCGCACTGGCAAGAACAGTCGCCTCGGAGCTCGAAAAATCGGTGGAGGGGAGGTCCGTGGATTTTGTCATTGCCGAAGGGATGAGCGCATGGGGAGATCCGCACCTCTTGCTCGTCGCCTTGGAGAATCTCATTCAAAACGCGTGGAAATTCAGTATGATGCAGCCAAGGACAAGGATAGAGGTCGGCACGGTCAATTTCGCGGGGCAGAAGGTATTCTTTGTCCGGGACAACGGCGTGGGATTCAATCCAGCTCATGCACACAGACTTTTTCAGCCTTTCCAGAGGCTCCATCCCGCTTCCGAATTCCCCGGCTCAGGGATAGGACTGGCCACAGTGAAGCGCATCGTTCATCGCCATGGCGGAAAGGTATGGATAGAAGCAAAGCAAGGCGTGGGAGCAACGGTTTACTTCACCCTTTAGGCTTTGACTGCGGACATCACTGATTCAATTGCGCGCCACGGCACCGGAGAAAGTCGACTGGGGCTGCCCCTAAAAGTTCGTGTTGGGGCTTGCCCAGGAATGACGATAGTGGATGCCGGCAAAACACCGGACTCTTGGGCACCTGCAATCATTGGATTCAGCAGCATCGAAAAGTTGAATCATCACGGAAGAGACGATGGGCAAGACTCTCAGGGTTCTGGCTGTTGAGGATTCGGAAGATGACATTCTTCTGCTTTCCAGGGAATTGAGCCGAAACGGCTATCATCCCGATATTGAGCGGGTGGAAACTCCCGAAGCCATGGCAGCCGCATTGGACAACAGCACATGGGACATCATCCTGGCTGACTACCACCTGCCTCTCTTCAGCGGACTGGAAGCACTCAACATGGTGCAGGCAAGAGGTCTCGACCTCCCGTTCATCATCGTCTCGGGGGTCATAGGCGAGGAGACGGCGGTTGCCGCCATGAAGGCCGGCGCTCACGATTACATCATGAAAGACAACCTTACCAGGCTTTCTCCAGCCATCGACCGCGCCCTCCAGGAAGCACTCATGCGCCAGGAACGGAGAAGGCTCGAGGATCAACTGCTGCAGGCCCAGAAAATGGAAGCCGTTGGCCTTCTCGCAGGGGGTATTGCCCATGATTTCAATAACATCCTCACCGCTATCATGGGCTACGGAAGCCTTCTGCAATCATTGATGCCCTCCGACGATCCACTCAGAACCTACGTGAACCAGATCATCACGGCCTCAGTCAAGGCGGCGAGCCTCACTCAAAGCCTCCTCGCGTTCAGCAGGAGACAAGTGCTGAGCATCGAACCGGTGAATGTGAACGAGACCATTGAGGACATCATCACGCTGCTTTCCCGTATCATGGGTGAGCACATCGATGTGAGAACAGACCTGTCGACCTCTCCCCTTTTCATCCTGGCCGACAAGGGTCAGTTGGAACAGGTCTTGATGAACCTTGCCACCAATTCACGGGATGTCATGCCCGAGGGTGGGAGCTTCGTCATTTCCACGGAAATGGTAGACTTGGACGACTCCTGTGCCGAGTTCGGGGAATACGTACAACCCGGGAAGTATGTCTCCATTTCGGTGACTGACACAGGATGCGGGATGGATGAAGAGACCCGGCAGAAGATTTTCGAGCCTTTCTTTACGACCAAAGAGGCGGGCCGAGGCACAGGCCTTGGGCTAGCCATTGTCTACGGCATCATCAAGCAGCACAAGGGCTTCATTGAGGTCATCTCAAGTCGCGCCAGGGGGACCACCTTCAGGCTTCTGCTTCCCATGGTGGATGAGCGTTCCGAGATCCGCGAGTGTTCCACACGCGGGAAAATGGCTGAGGGCGGCTCGGAAACAATACTCCTGGCAGAAGATAACGATGCGGTGAGAGAGCTGATCAAGGACGTCCTTGAGAAGTCGGGCTATCGGGTGATCCAATCCATGGACGGAGAAGATGCCTTAACGCGCTTCAATGAGAATCCGGAGGCTGTCGACCTGGCACTTCTCGACGTGGTCATGCCCAAGAAGAGCGGGGTGAAGGTGGTCGATGAAATGCAGCGGGCACGACCTGACATCAAGGTTCTGTTCATGAGCGGCTACGTGGATGACGTCGAAGCCAGAAGGGAAATCTCCGAGAAGGGGCTTTCCTTTCTCAAGAAGCCCCTCTCCCTGGAAGAGCTCCTTTGCAGAATACGAGAGGTGCTGGACAGGTGACTCCGGAATCACCCTCCAGTGATCAGCACTCACGGACCAGGAGCATCACGGGATGTGTTCCTCCCCGGGCACGGGATCCCAGTAGCAGCACGCTCCAAAATCATGCCTTTCTATGTGTGCATTCAGATTCATTTTTATTCTGATAGACAACTGCTCCATGAGCAGGGCATGCTCCTCGAAGGTCAAAGGCATGGACCAATCGGCGATCCTGTCCATGATGAATTCCGCCGTCACCGCAACCAGTTCGGTGTTCATGATTCTCCCTCCTCTCCCTCGGCCGCCGGGAATCCGGGATTGAACCACGACCCTGGGACTCGCAGGTCGGCGCATCTGAAGGGTAAACACCCGAGAGTTTTTCTCCTGATAACAGGATGAGGGGTGCAAGTTACAGAGGGGTTACCGTGCAACGCTTGCCATTTGGCCTTCAATTCCTGTAACCTAAAGCCCTCAATCCCGGGATCGTCAGGCACCCCCTCCCCACCCCCCTCACAAGGAGGGCGGGCATGCTGGCAAGAAGAGCGTCTTGCCGGGCGGAGTGGGTCGATACAGTCCTGACGTTTCCATTCATACCGGCAAGGGCCCGAGGGGAAGTCCGTTCTGTAGTTCCTGCAGTGAATGCCTGATCATGGAGGTTTTCATGGAATTCAAGGAGATCCTTTTTCAAGTTGACCAAGGAATCGGCACCATGATCCTGAACCGGCCGGACATCCGGAATGCCATCACCCACGAGGAAATCATCACAGAGGTCAAGGCCGTCTGCAAAAAGGTGAACGAAACCCCAACCATCCAGGTGCTCATCATTTCCGCGGCAGACCCTGCATTTTCATCGGGAGGGAATGTGAAGGACATGAAAGAGCGCAAAGGGATGTTCCATGGCACCCCGGCCCAGATCCTCGACAATTACCGCCGAAATATTCAGGATGTGCTCCTGACAGTTCACGCGGTCGAGGCCCCCACCATCGCCGCCGTCAATGGAGCAGCCATTGGCGCAGGTTGCGGGCTGGCACTCATGTGCGACATCAGGATCGCCTCCAGCAAAGCAACGTTTGGGGAGACCTTCCTGAATGTGGGGTTGATTCCCGGCGATGGAAGCGCCTTCACCCTTCCCCGGACCATTGGGATGAGCCCGGCGTGCGAACTGATCTTCACAGCCGAAACCATCGACGCCGAGACTGCCCTGAAAATGGGTCTGGTAAGTCACGTGGTCGAACATGAGCAACTCCTGGCCAAGGCCACGGAAATCGCTTCCAGGATCGCCTCAAAGCCGCCCCAAGCCCTGCGGATGACCAAGAAGCTGATCCGGGCGGCCATGTTCTCGACCCTTCCCGAGAGTATGGAGAGGGCGGCAGCCTACCAATCGTTGTGTCATTACACCGATGACCACATGGAGGCGCTCTCCGCCATGTTTGAGAAGCGGAAGCCGAAATTCGAGGGAAGGTGATTCGGAGAGACGTTGAGGCGGGATGGGGCCTTACAGCCTGCCTTGCGCGCTCCACAGGCAGACGGGAATCTGACCGGCAATCCGGTATGGGGGATAAGGCCCATCAAGGGCTGGTCTGCAAACGGACAGCCCTGGGCCGGTCCCTTCAGCTGACGGACCGTCTCAATGCGGGAGCCCTATTCCTCTGGGCCCACCTTGACCACAAACGGTTGAACCTTGTCCTCACGGCGGACCTGCTCAACCAGTGTGCTCGCTTTGCTGACATTATCCACCGGAGCGAGCTGGACCACGTAAAGTTGGCCAAGTTTCGGGTCCTTCCGCGGCCTGATTTGCACCTTGTAGCCCTTCTGTTCAAGGCTCTTACGCATCTCTTCCGCATTGCTCCGGTCCTTGAAGGAGCCCACCTGAACGGCATATGCGGTCTTGCCTGACCCTTCCCCAGGCTTCGATGATTCTGAGGCTCCGGGCGGCTTGCCGGGGAGATGCTCATCGGAGCTTCCCGGCTTGGCCGGCGCCTTAGACAAACCTGGTTTGACCGCGGCCAGTTTCTTCTTTGCATCGTCGGGAGACGCCCCGGCCCCCTCAGCTTTTCCCGAAGCTCCAGGAAGCTTTTCTTCCGAACCGGCGCCACCTTCCTTCAGTCCTGGAGTCTTCCCTTCCTTGCCTGGCGCTGACACCGTAGCAGTCGGCGAGGCAACTCTCTCACCAGGCCCCCCTTGGACTATCCCGCCCGCGGCTCCAGGCTTTCCCGCTGAAGCCGTGGCTTCAGGGGGCTTGGCGGGAGGCATGGAAGCCTTTCCCGCCTCGGGAGGCTCGGGCAGAGGTTTGCTCTCCGGCGTCAACCCGGCCTCTGGGCTCTTGTCGAAAGGAATGAATCCAGGAATACCGCTGCTTGGCGACTTCTCCACCTCCGGAGCTGGGGGAGGCGACTTGGGCATTTCCTTGACCAGCACTCCCTTATCAGCGGCCTGTCTTTGAGGGGAATCCGCTTCACCCCCTTTCTTTCGGGTGCTGAAGGGAATCAGGAGCACGAGGATGATGAGCCCAATTGCAGACCACATGAGCACCTTGATGTAGGATCTCCCTCCCCCAATCCTCTGTCCCTTCTTGATGAAGATCTTCTTTTCCATGACTCCCCCTCCTAACGCATGCTCCTCGCGCGATCCATCGCCCTGCAGAATCCCGGCATGGACTTTTCGATGGTCTGATCGTCCACACAGTATGCGATGCGAAAATGCCCGGGGCCCCCAAAACCGCTTCCGGGAACCACCAGGATGTTCTCCTCCTGCAGCATCCGGACGAATTGGACATCATCGGGCAGCGGCGTCCTGGGGAACAGGTAAAAAGCCCCCGGGGGAACGGTGAGGTCGTAGCCTGCCTCTTTGAGGCCGCTCACAAGGCGGTCCCTCTTACGCCGGTAGATGTCCACGTCGACGGAGACTCCCTGCAATTCGACGACCAGGCGTTGCATCAGCCCTGGTGCATTCACGAAGCCAAGGATCCGGTTGGCCAAGCTTAGCGCACCCATCAACTGCTGAACGTTCTCGGCTCCGGGATGGACGGCGACGAACCCGATGCGTTCTCCCGGCAGGGAGAGGTCTTTGGAATAGGACGTGGCGATGATGCTGTTGGGGTAGTGGGCGAAGATGCAGGGGACACAGCAGCCGTCGTACACGATCTTGCGGTAAGGCTCATCGGAAACCAGGGTGATGACCCTCCCGTATTGAG
>CAZURN010000012.1:0-33796 GCA_964623165.1 uncultured Syntrophobacteraceae bacterium | reverse complement strand
ACCATGATGCGCATGGCTCTTCCTGTCTCCGCATCAACACCCGAGGTGATGAGGATCCTGTTGTAGTTGGTGTCCACATCGTGGAAGCCGTTCCTTGCCAGGTGATCCTCATAGGATCCCATGGCAAGGAGGACGATCAGGACAAGAACGCCAACGGCACACTGAATGGCATATAGACGTCGATACGCCAGGAAAGAGGTGAGCAGCAGGAGCAATGCCAGGAAGGCAAGGATCCGGGTGCTTCCGAAAAAGGCGATGAGGACGAAGCCGGCAAGAAATGTCCCGAGGATGCTCCCGACAGTGGAGAGGGCATAGAGACTCCCGACGGTTCTCCCAGTTCTGTCGAGGTCCGTCATTTTGAGCTTGACCGAATACGGCGTGACCATTCCGAGAAGAACGCTCGGAGGTGCGAAAAGGAAGAGGGTTGCCAGAGTCGACCCGAGGTGAACGTTTTCGCTGGCGGACTGAAGCAGTTCGAGGACCATGGACTTGGAGATGGTGACCGAGGCAATGCACACCGCGGCCAGGAGGATGATGATGGAGAGCGTCCTGTGGGACGCGTTCCTGTCGGCCAGCCTGCCCCCCCACCAATATCCTAGGCTGAGGCAGCCGAGGATGACCCCGATGAGACTGGTCCACACGACAATGGAGGTTCCAAGATATGGGGCGAGGATCCTGGACCCCACCATTTCGAGGATCATCACCACAGCCCCGCATACAAAAACCACGAACTCGAGCATCATCGACCTGTGTCAGGGTTCACTGGCCCATGGCCAGCCGGGAAGTCATGAACCCTCAAAGGGATGGCGAAGGATGATGTTTTCATCCCTTCCCGGGCCAACGGAAACAATGCTCAGGGGCACCCCAGAGAGCTCCTCGATGGCCTGAAGATAGCGCCGGGCGTTCGCCGGAAGGTCTGAGAAACTGCGGACCTTGCTGATGTCCTCCTCCCATCCAGGATACTCCTCATAAGCGGGAAGGCAGGTTTCAAGGGCGTCCAGTTCCGGGGGGACGCTCTCCAATGTGTGAGAGCCACATTGGTAGGCCACGGCGATCTTCAAATTGCTCACTCCTGTGAGCACGTCGAGCTTGGTGATGACGAGGCCCGCAAGACCGTTCAAGCGAATGGAGCTTCTGAGCACCACCATGTCGAGCCATCCGCACCTGCGTGGCCGCCCGGTTGTGGCGCCGTATTCACCTCCAACAGAACGAATATATTCCCCGGTCTCATCCAGGATTTCCGAGGGAAACGGCCCTCCTCCCACCCTGGTCGTATAAGCCTTGACTACCCCCAACACTTTGTGAATTTGTGAGGGGCCGATCCCAGACCCGCAGCAGGCGTTCCCAGCCACGGTGTTGGAAGAGGTGACGAAAGGGTAGGTACCGTGGTCGATATCCAGGTGGGTTCCCTGGGCTCCTTCAAAAAGGATGGACTTGCCCTCGAGTTCGGCCTGCTGGAGTCGCTCGGAGACGTTATCCGCAAAGGGTGCCAGGCGCACGCCGTGAGCGAGGTATTCTTCAGCAATCCTGGCGGCATCCAGCGGCTTTTCCCCAAAGAATTGCTCCAAGACGAAATTCTTCTCTTCCAGATTCATCGCCAACTTCTGTTGGAGAGTCTTTTCGTCGAACAGGTCGTGGATGCGAATTCCGGTGCGGCTGACCTTGTCCTCGTAACAAGGCCCGATCCCTCGCCCTGTGGTCCCTATTTTCGCTTTCCCCCTCCGGTGCTCCCGGGCGATATCCATGGCCCGATGATAGGGCATGATGACATGAGCGTAACGGCTCACCACGAGTCTCTCCGGGGTCACGACAATGCCTGCATCCAGCAGTCTGTCGATTTCCTGGATGAGCACCCCTGGGTCGACGACCACCCCGTTGCCGATCATGCAGACTTTTCCGTGGTGGAGTATTCCCGAGGGAATCAGGTGGAAGATATACTTCTTTCCTGAGACAACCAGGGTGTGTCCAGCATTGTTCCCGCCCTGAAAACGAACTACGCAATCGGCTTTTTCTGTAAGGAGATCAACGACTTTCCCCTTTCCCTCATCACCCCACTGAGTTCCAATGATCACCACGTTGGCCATTTCATGTCTTTCTTTGTGCAATGAATTGGATAAGGATACGTGAAGGGCATTCGCATGTGAAAAAGCGTGCGTTTTTGCCATCATACGTGTAATGAAAAACGGGTCGCCTGTCAAAGGCAAATTCTCATGGGGCTGCGGTGTGGAAATGCGACGTGGATGTGGTGGGTGTGGAAACAGCGCCGCAAAGCGCTTCGGAAGTCAGTGAGGATGAGGAATGCCGACGATAGAGGATGTGAAGAGGATGCTAGGGGAGTACGGCATCACGGTGTTGGAGTTTGAGGAGCCCACCCCGAATTCGCAAGCGGCGGCGAAGGCGGTGGGATGTTCTGTGGGTGAGATTGCCAAGAGCATCCTCTTGATCGTGGGAGGAATCCCTCTGGTGGTGGTGACCTCCGGGGATGTGAGGGTCAAGAATGCCAAGCTCAGGCAGGCGACAGGACTCACCGGCAAAATCCGCCTGCCCGATGCCGAGGAAGTCTTCCACCACACCGGGTACACGCCCGGAGGTGTATGTCCGTTTCTTCTGCCCTCGGCCCTGCGGATCCTGTTGGACAGATCCATGAGACGGTTTCCCAGGGTGTATGCCGCTGCCGGAAACGCCCACTCAGCGGTGCCCATCCTGTTTGACCAGCTTGTCGAGATCACAGGAGGAGAAGAAGTCGACGTGTGCGAGATCCCCGCAACGCACTGATGCGATCGGGGCTGTTGAGCATTCAGGAAGGAATGACCCCTTCCCGTTGTTCGGGGAGGGGCCATTGCTTCAGATCCAGTTATTCCGGTTGCCGTAGGAGTCGCATTCAAGAAAATGCATCAACTCATTGCGACATCACCAAACTCGACCGACCATTACCGCATGGATCGCAAGCGCGCGATGCGCTCCTCGATGGGGGGATGGGTGCTGAAGAGGTTCATAATGCTTCTTCCCGTGAGCGGATTCACAATGAAAAGGTGAGCCGTGGACGGCTTCGGATCTTGCATGGGGATCCGCTGGGACGCCATGGCCAACTTTTCCAAGGCCCTCGCCAAGGGTTCCGGATTATGCACAAGCCGTGCGCCGGTTTCATCCGCCAGGTACTCCCGTGACCTGGAAATGGCCATTTGAATGAGCATGGCGGCAATGGGCGCAAGGATCGAGAGGGCGATCATCCCGATTATGCCTCCGCCGCTGTCCTCTTCATCGCTCCCCCGGAATCCGCCAAACATGGCGCCCCACCTGGCCATATCAGCCAGAACCATGATGGCACCGGCGAGGGTGGCAGCTATGGAACTCACCAAAATGTCCCGATTTTTGATATGACCCATTTCGTGGGCGATGACGCCACGGATTTCGGTGGGGGTGAGGAGCCTGTACAGCCCCTCGGTGACAGCCACTACCGCGTTTTGGGGATTACGGCCCGTGGCGAAGGCGTTGGGAGTCTCCTCGGGGATGAGATAGACCCTCGGCATGGGCATGCCTGCTTCCATGGCCAACTCCCTGACCATGTTGTACAGTTCCGGGGCTTCTCGCTCATCGATGGGTTGAGCACGGTACATGCTGAGGACGATTTTGTCGGAAAACCAGTAGCTGCCGATATTCATGACGGCGGCAAGCACCAGGGCGATGATCATCCCGTTTTGTCCCCCCATCATCTTTCCAATCCAGAGGATCAAGACGGTCAACAATGCCAGGAGCAGGGTGGTTCGCACTCTCGTTTCCATTATTCTGTGTGACCTCCGTTGATGGCAATCATCTCAGAAGTGAACGGGCCGCAGGAGCCGTCCACTCGGCAATACTGGCTCAAAGCTAGCGCATCCAGTAAAAGATATCCAATCTAGAAGTCCTTGACAACTCAATCCGATCGGCCTCGGACCATGCTGCTTCGATTCAACCACACAACGGCAGGAGCATTCCCCAATCTGCGATCCAGTTCGGTCGCAATGATGCTTGGGATGATCCTAGCTGTCCCATCGGACGCGGCTGGGCTGATATCCAACCAAAACGCATCAAGACCCTGGATGATTCTGTAGAACCTTCATCTCAGCATGACTTGACTGCGACCTTGAAAGGCCTCTCCGGCGCCTGATCATCTTTCATGATGGATATGCTGAGGACGCCGTTCTTCAATTCTGCCGTGATGGATTCCTTTTTCATGTTGGGCGGAAGATCGAAGGAACGGCGAAATATCCCATAGGATCTCTCCGTTTGATACATCTTCAAGTCCTTTGTCGACGCAAGGCTTTCCCGTTTACCCTCGATGGTGATGCGATTTTCCACCATTTCCACCTTGAGGTTCTCTTCCAGCACACCGGGCAAGTCCGCGACGAGAAACCATCCATGGGGAGTCTCTCCAATATCGGTTTGAGGCTCCCACCATTCAGACATGGGCTCATCGGACTTCTCATTGTCAGAGGGGCTTCCGACACTGAAAACTTCGGAAATAAGCGAATCCACTCTGTCCTTCATGTGCTTCAATTCGCTCATGATTGACCGACCACCGAATTCCGTCACTCCGTTCCCTCCGCCATCAACGCGCATTAATGGTAAACTCCCTGAGACCGTTTCTGATCCTGGACATAAATCCCACCGGCTGATCAGGCAACTCACGAAGATCATTAGTGAAATATCAACCTTTAACTTAAGGTGGTTTTCGTTGACTGTCAAGCAATTGCACGATCAGCAATTGCGCGATCCAGCCTTGTATTGCACTGCGACATGATTATCCGCCGCATCGGATAGCTGGTGGTCATGGGAAGTACCTGTTCGCCTGGTCCCCCCATGGGGGCAATGGCGGGAGATAACCATTGAGGAGGCCCTTGAAGGCGTGCTAATATCCCGTTCCTGATAAGAAGAGCCATTCAAGCGGTGTGAGGTTTGCTCAAAGGAATCCAAGAACCGGAAGAAGTGAGAGGCGGAGAGTCATGCGTTATTCATCGTATTTTGTACACACACTGTATGAGGTTCCCAAGGAGGCCGAGACCCCCTCTCACATCCTGCTGCTTCGCGGTTCCTTCATTCACCCTCTCGCCGCCGGGATCTATTCACTCCTCCCCCTAGGCCATCGGGTCGCTCGGAAAATCAAGGGCATCATTCGCGAAGAGATGGATGCCATCGGGGGCATCGAGGTGACTATGCCGGTTCTCCATCCCGCTGAAATCTGGAAGAAAACCGGGAGGTATTACGACATCGGCCCTGAGCTCTTCCGCATCAAGGACAGGAAGGACCGGGAGTTCGTCTTGGCCATGACGAACGAAGAGACGGTCACGGACATCGCCAAGCAGTTCCTGCGTTCCTACAGGGATTTGCCAGTGATGCTCTACCACATCCAGACCAAAATCCGCGATGAAGCGAGGCCGAGAGCTGGTTTGTTGAGGGTGCGGGAATTCTTCATGAAGGATGCATACAGCTTCCACAGGGACTTTCAAGATTTGGACGCTTATTATCCCAAGATCTTCAATGCCTACTTGAGGGTGTTTGGCCGTTGCGGGTTGGCAAGCGTCCCCATCGAGGCGGACAGCGGGATTATGGGGGGAACTGGATCACACGAATTCATGCTGGAGTCCCCCAACGGGGAGGATCAATTTGTCGTCTGCAATTCCTGCGGGTATCGAGCCAATACGGAGAAGGCCGTGGGGTTGAAATCGGTCCTCAGCGGAATCAAAGGCCAACCCGCCGCCTTGGAAAGAGTGCCAACGCCCGACATCAAGACTATCGGTGATCTCTTGAGATTTTTCGGTATGACCGAGGATCATTTTTTGAAGACGGTGGCCTACGAAGCCGATGGGGAGCTCGTGCTGGCTGCAGTTCGGGGAGACTTCGCCGTTTCCGCCACCAAGCTCACCAATCACCTGAAGGCAAGACGCCTCGACCTGGCTTCCGATGAGACTCTGAGAAGTAAGGGGCTGTATGGGGGGTTCCTTTCCCCTGTTGGGCTCAGGGGAATTCGAACGGTTTTCGACACCTCCGTCAGCGACAGCGCCCTATTCATCGCCGGTGGAAACGAGGTAGATGTCCACCTGAGGAACGTGCTCCCCGGTCGTGATTTCAAGATGGCCGAACAGCTGGATATCGCGGAAGTCCGGGAAGGCGACCCGTGCGGCCAGTGCGGAGAGGGTAAGCTGGAAATCCGCCGGGGGATTGAACTGGGCCATACGTTCAAGCTGGGCACCAAGTACACCGCGGAAGACTCCATGGATGTGACTTTTCTCGATGCCAAGGGAAGACAGTGCCGCGTCATCATGGGCTGCTACGGCATTGGGGTTGAAAGACTCATGGCCTCCGTTGTGGAGAAATGGCACGATGCTGACGGCATGGTCTTCCCAGTGACCATTGCTCCCTTTCATGTCATCGTTGCATCCCTCGGAAAGAATCCTGAAGTACTGGATGCGGCCGAAAAAATCTACTCCGTTCTTGAGTCCCGGTACGAAGTGCTCTACGACGATCGGGACGAATCACCGGGAGTGAAGCTCAAGGATTCGGATCTCCTTGGAATTCCCATCCGGGTCGTTGTCAGCCAGAAGCTTCTGAAGAACGACCAGGTGGAAATCAAGGTAAGAAAAACGGGGGAAGTGGTCATCTGTCCCCGGATAGATCTTTCGACCGTGCTTGAGAGAATCATGAGAGAACTGGAGCCCTCCCTGGAGGGGCTTCCGTTCATGGGGGAGTGAAGGGGGGCGATGGTTCTGAACCGGACTCTGGGTTGATCGGCAACCTTCGCAAAGGCTTGGGACCTATCCGCCGAGGGACGAAAGGCGACAGCCTGGATATAGGCTTCACTTTGGAAGGCGACGTCCCAATGGTACCCATGCCCAGTTTGCTGAAGCCCGGTCTTTTCAGCGCTTCCCGTTGACTCTGGAGAGGTCCCTGACCCGCCGTTTGCGCGGCGGTGATTTCATTCCGGTGCTGGATCCTTCCGAGCCTCGATCACAAGGACCGCTCCCGTATTCTGCGTCACTTTGACCCGATCATCCAGGCGATGACCGACTACCCAACAGATTTTCACCGTGTCACACACAAGAAGGATGTCCTGTCTCAGGCTCCGGGGAACCTTCGAATCCACAAAAAAATCCTGCAGTTTCTTCGTGCCCCCCAATCCCAAAGGTTGAAATCGGTCTCCTGTTTGCCAATGGCGAAGATGGATGGGCCACGCGATTCTATGCGCATCTAGGGAGGCGCGGAAGGGGGAATGAAAATTGCCCCCGACATCCAAGACTTCCTCCCGGCTCCCCTGGGAGAAGCGCAACATCCACTCCCCAAAGCGGAAATTCCCAGGATTTGCGACCACAACCGGCGAAGCGATCGATGTGTTCGCGAAACCGGTGTGTTGGGACAATACGAGGAGGCTTCCTTCTCTAGTCACTCGGATTCGTCCCGGGAGCCTCACGGACCTGCCCGAAATGCTGCGAAATGCAAGGCGAAGCACTGCATCAATGTGGCAGGCCTCGATGCGTTGCAGGTTGCCCTTGAGCAGCGAAATGCCATGACGCACCAGCCTTCGCTGGAGGGCGATGTGCAGGTTGCCCAATGAGGCTAGCTTCAGGTGGACTCGCGAGGGGGGGCTAGCTTCGCACACTCCACCCCATTGCTCCTCAACCACCGCAGCCCAATACGCTTCCTCCTCCCGGCTCAGTTCAGCCCCGCGGGAGAGAGTTCTCACGACGGCCGGGTGAAAGTGCTTTTCGAACAGAGGCATCACCTCACGGCGGAGCACGTTCCTCCGGCAAGTCGCCTCGAAATTGGACGGGTCCTCGCGGAAGGGGAGTCCGTGGGCGTGGAGATATTCCAGAATTTCCCGTTTTGTGACGAAGAGCAGCGGCCTGATGATGCCATTGCGCTCCTTGGGGCGCATTCCAGCCAGCCCGGATGGCCCCGTGCCTCTGAGAAGGCGAAGAAGCACCTCCTCGGCCTGATCGCCGGCCGTGTGGCCGACAGCCAACGCATCGGCCCCACAAGCGACAGCGGCTTCCCGGAAGAATCCTTGCCGGCATGTGCGCGCCGCCATCTCCACCGAACCCCCACGGGTTCGTCGATGTTCCTGGACGTCCTCGCTCCCCGTGATGCAATCGAGCCCCAACCCCTCGGCCATCAGGCGAACGAAACGGGCATCCTCGGTGGATTCCTCACCCCTGAGACGGTGGTCGAAATGCGCCACGGTGAGCCGGTTCAATCCGAGGCGCGGTTGCAGACGATGGAGAACATGGAGCAAAGCGGTGGAATCGGCTCCCCCTGAAACGGCAACCAGGAGATGCACAACTCCGTCAACGAGGCGATGAGTCAGGATCGTGGAAAGGATGCGGTTCTCGAAAGTGCAGGGGGCCCTCATGAACTCTCTGCGTCGGCGGGGCGAGGCAGGATTGTCCCTGGTGAATCCTTAGGGGACTCCTTCGGGGGCACGGGCGGGAGAAACTGGGTCATGCGCCTACTCTTCCTGCCGTTTATGAGCAAGGTTCCTTCACTGTTGATCACTGTGTTGTCTTCGAGAATAATGAGGCCGAACCGTTCGGCCACATCGCTCTTATACTGGTATTCCATTGACCGCTTCCTCAGCCGGTAGTTGAGAAGAATGAGGAGAGCGGCAAAGGCGGTTGCCAGAATCACGAGGACAGCGCACGAAATCAGGATGATTCGCACGGAATGTTCACCGACACTTCCAAAGAAACCCAGGATGGAGTCCAGCTTGTACAGGAAACCGACGCCCAGGCTCAAAAGAAGAAGGAGGCTTAGAAAGGGAAGCTTCTGAATCCAGTCCACCGTGCGGAGTACCTTGTAAGCACGCCCTGACTTGTCGAGGGGTAGTTCGACGCCCTCGAGCCCGACTGTTTCGAATGCATGAGGTCCCTGTTCGCCGAAATACCTGTTGAAGCCAACGATAATGACACCCACCAGAAACGTGATGGCGACGGGAGCGAGGAAAGCGACAAGGAAGTATGTCTTCCAAGGAAATCGAGTTTCGATCTGCCCGGGGTGGGGAGCCACGCCGTCACCCAGTTGATACAGCCAGCAGAAGGCAAATATGCCTACTTCCACCCACAAGAGAAAAAACAGGTACTTCTTGAACAACTGTTTCTTTTCAATATTGTCGAATAAGGCGGCCATTCCGTGCAGCGTTCCCGCGGGAGTCTCCATCGCGCTCTTCATGATCCGGCACCTGTCTGCGGCGGTTCTTTTGTTTGACATCTCTAAAGAAATGCTGGATATGCACAGCAATTACCAATAACAGATGCGGCCGGAGGGGTCAACCCGCTTCTGCCCCTCGCTTTCAGGTGGAGGAATGACATGTCAAGCACAACACTCTACGAGACCCGTTTTCCAGGCATGAGACTGCTCTCTCGAGGAAAAGTGAGAGATATCTATGATTTGGATGATTCACTCCTCATCGTCGCTACCGATCGCATCTCTGCTTTCGATGTTGTCATGCCGACTCCCATACCTGACAAGGGAAAGATACTCACACAGTTGACGGAGTTCTGGCTGCACTTCTTGAGCGGCGCCGTGGAACATCACCTCATCAGTACCAATGTGGCGGAATTCCCGACCGGGTGCCGTCATCATGCCAGCGATCTCGCCGGGCGAGCCATGTGGGTGAAGAAGGCCGATGTCCTGCCGGTCGAGTGCATCGTGCGCGGCTATATCGTTGGAACCGGTTGGAAGGATTACCAAAAGACTGGCACGATCTGCGGGATCCCGCTGCCAAGTGGCCTCAGGGAAGCGGAGAAACTCCCACGACCTATCTTCACCCCCTCAACCAAAGCAGCCAAGGGCAGTCACGACGAGAACATCTCATTCGAACAGATGGCGAGGCTCATCGGAGCTGACCTCACAAGAAAGATTGCAGAGCAGAGTGTCCGCATTTACGAAATGGCGGCGGAACATGCTGCGGGCAAGGGGATCATCCTGGCTGACACCAAGTTCGAGTTTGGCCTCCACGGGGGTCGGCTGATCTTGGTCGATGAGGTGCTGACCCCGGATTCTAGTCGTTTCTGGCCTTCGGACCGCTATGAAGTCGGCTGTAGCCCGGAAAGCTTTGACAAGCAGTACCTGCGGGATTATCTGGTCCAGTCCGGCTGGAAGACCTCCGACCCTCCTCCGGAACTCCCGGAGGATGTGGTCTCCAACACGCGGTCCCGTTACCTGGAGGCTCTTGAGCGATTGTCCGGGAAGGGTCTGAAGAACTGAGAGAGGGAAAGGGTGCACCCCTACACGGGGCCTGCCGTTGTGGTGATTCGGACACATGGTTCCACCCGACTCGCGAAACAGGTGCAGGAACCAGATGCACCCGGCATCCATAGCTTGGCCTTACGACAGCGCCAGGCACCTGTGTGCCGGTTTGGATGCAAAGTGTTTGTGGGTAACCGTTGAGGGCTTATGCCCTGATTGTCTCGTCTGGATTTTCTTCCGTCATGGAAACAATCACACGTCTGCCTTTGGATCCTCGTCATCTGGCCTGGGATGATCTCCGTTTTTTCGTGGAAAGCTTCCGCCCGCAGGATCGGCTCCACCGGTCTCTCAGGCGGTTGGGAATACTCGCGTGCCCCTGGGTGTGGGCACTGAGTGGGGATCGCACCATCATTGTGGACGGCTTCAAGCGTCTGCAATGGGCCGTGACCGAGGGCATCCGCGCGGTCGATTGCCTCGTCTTTCCCGAGGGGACGGACCCGGGCCGGCTCATGACGTTACGCATGGAAGGGAAGCTCTTCGGCCCTCCCCTGAATGTTGCCGAAAAAGCTCGGATTATCGTCAAACTCAGGCACTGCAGGGCCCCTAAGCCCATTGACGAGGAGGTTCTTATGGATTTGGGAATCCCCCCACGCCCGGATGCGGTGGATGCCTGGTGCCAACTGGCGACAGGAGGGGAAACCCTTCTGAGGGCCGCCGCTTTGCAGGAAATCAGTGAAAAAACGGCCCTGGAACTGGCCCAGTGGGATCGTGCCGCACGAGACAATGCCCTCAAAGTCCTCTTGCAACTCCGTTGTTCCGCGAGCATCCAAATGGAAATACTCGAACGTGTGAAGGAGATCGCAAGGCGCGAAGGGAAGGAAAGGACTCAAGTGCTGAGGGATTCGAACATTCTGAAGATCCTCGAGGATAAGGCTTCAAACCACCGGGAAAAAACCCATCTGCTGCGGCGGTTCCTCACCCGGTTGCGTTTTCCCAGGCTTTCAAGCAGTGAGGAGAGATTCTCCGCTGAAGTTGCGAAAGCCTGCTTGCCCGGCAATCTTCGCCTGGTTCCCCCCCCTTCCTTCGAGGGTGACCGCTGGCAGGCAGTTCTCTCGTTTTCTGCTCCACGGGAACTGGAGGACTTGGCAGGCAAGGCCTTGGAACTGGCCCGTTCCACCCGCATTCGGGCCATCATGCGCCCCGGCCCCCCCATCACCCATTAGACCATGCGATTCAGGCCGCCCAGTGAAGTCCTGGTGGAAAGGAGTGTTGCCGGGGAGCGTCTTGTTTCCAGGCTGAAGAAGGCGCTCCCACGCGCGGTCTTTCGTCAGGTGGACAGCATCCCCGGCACGGTTGGAACCGATCCTCGAATTCTCGAAGTGGTGTTATTTCGCGGCCGGTTTCTCAAGGCGTGCCCAGGAACACGCCATTACAACTGCTGTGGGTATAGGATCCTGCATTTTGGAACAGGCTGTTCCCTGGGCTGTACGTACTGCGTCCTGCAGGCGTATCTGAACACCCCCAACCTCAGGTTGTTCGGGAATATTGCCGATTGTTTTCAGGAGCTGGACCGGGAGCTCCTGTCCTGCCCCGGCTCTCTCTTGCGCATCGGAACCGGAGAATTCACCGATTCCCTTCTCCTCGATCCTTGGACGGGCTTGTCCCGGATGCTCATTCAATATTTCTCCGGGAGGCCCAACGCGGTGCTTGAGTTCAAGACCAAGACCCATTTCGTGAGGAACCTCATGGGAATTGGCCATGGCGGGAACGTGGTTGTGGCTTGGTCCCTGAACGCGGAAAGCATTGTCGCCAGGGAAGAGCGGGCAGCGGCAGGCCTCAGGCGGCGCTTAGAGGCTGCTCGGCGGTGTGCTGAATGGGGCTACTGGCTCGCCTTTCATTTTGATCCCATGATTGAATTTCCGGGGTGGAGAGAGGAGTACGTGACCACGCTCCGGATGCTGTTCGACATGGTGGATCCCCGCCGCATCGCTTGGATGAGTCTCGGAGCGCTGCGGTTCATGCCCGACCTGAAACCGATCATGCAACGGGTCCGCCCTGACAGCGCAATCCCTTATGGTGAGTTCATCCGGGGGTTGGATGGGAAGATGCGCTATTTCAGAGACATTCGCGTGGATTTGTATTCGTTCATGGTGGAAAGGATTCGAGAAATTGATCCGGATCTGTGCGTCTACCTTTGCATGGAAGGGGACGATGTCTGGCGGGATTCTATTGGATTTGCCCCGGAAGAACGGGGAGGACTTGCGGCCATGTTGGACCGGGCTGTGCGTGAACGCATGGGCATATCGCCCGAGCAGAGTGGGTTCACTGTGTGAGGGGGATGGATTGGCGTACTCCAGCCCCAGGAACGGTCATCCGAGGTTGCATTCCCAGGAACCACCGAGAAGGTGACAAATCCCCGCCACCTTCTTCAACTCAACGACGAAGGCAATCCCTGTTCCGGGCTGATCGAGTTTTCCCGCCTCCAGTATAGCTGTCAGAACCTTTTCGGTGATCGACCTGGGGATGGCGGTGAGCACAATTTCCTTCTCCGGTTCTATGGCGATTCCCAGCAGCTTCTTCGTCTCGTGAATACCGGTCCCACGCCCGAAGAAGATAGTCCCCCCCTCGGCTCCAGCCTCCTTTGATGCTTTCACAACTCTTTCTGAGAAACCCCTGTTCACGATTGTCACGATCAGGTCGTAGTCGGGCCGAGTTTCCATGATCATGTTCCCTTTCTGGCAGAGTAAAGCAAAGCGAAGCCCATTACGGACAAGATTGGTGCGAGAGCGACAAGGGCTATCAATCCGAAGCCGTCGAGAACGGGGCTGCGGTTCTCCATGATGGTGGCAACACCCACTGCCATTGCCATGACGAATGTCACGGTCATGGGGCCGGTGGCCACTCCCCCGGCATCAAATGCAATGGATACGAAGGTTGCATCGGCGAACCACAGCATCACAACGGCGAGCAAGTATCCGGGTATTATGAAATAGTGAATAGGGATACCGTAGACGATGCGAGCCATCCCCAGCGCCACGAAACATGCCACCCCCAAGGCCAGGGTGAACAGGATGGATCTTGCCCGTATGGCACCACTCGAAGCCTTCTCCACTTCAAGGCTCAAGATCCGCACCGCAGGTTCCGCGATGGTGGATGCCAAACCGAGGATGAATCCAATGGGAATCAGAATCCATGTGTGGTGTGTGTCTCCAAGGATCTCCCCCATTCTTGTGCCTACTGGAAGGAAGCCCACTTTCACTCCCTGCAAAAAGAACAGCAACCCCAGAAAAGAGAGCCCCAGCCCTTTAACGAGCCTCACCACATACTCGCGCGGAAGTCTGAGGAAGAAGATTTGAAACACAGCAAAAAGCAACACGAGAGGGCAGAGGGCCACAATGACTTCCAGCAGGACCTCCTTGATCTCCAGGAATTTCAGCAGGTCGGTCATCGATAGATTATCCCCAGAATCATGACACCGAGAACAGGCCCAATGGAAGCAATTCCCACGAGACCGAAGCCATCCGAGAGGGATGAGCGGCCACCCAGCACCGATGCGGTCCCTATACCCAAGGCCAGGATGAAAGGTACTGTCACCGGTCCTGTCGTCACTCCTCCCGCATCGAATGCGATGGGCACGAAGTCAGGGGGAGTGAACAGGGACAGCACAAGTATTGCCAGGTATCCTCCTGCAAGGAGGTAGGCAATGGGAATGCCGAGAATGATCCTGAGCATGGCCAGGCAGACTAAGACCCCTACACCGAGAGCAACTGTGATGATGAGGGGTTCCTTTCCAATCTGTCCTTGAGAAACGAAGTCCACCTGATGGGCGAGCACTCTGACGTCGGGCTCGGCAATGGTCACAACAAAGCCCAGGAGAAACGCCGTGGCAAGGAGGAGAGAAAGCCCAGCTCTTTTTGGGAGTTCTGCACCCATGATCTCACCCATGGGCAATAATCCTATTTTGACTCCCTGCAAGAAAAGCATGAATCCGATCATGACCAGAACAGTTCCTATCAAGAACCGGGCAAACAGAGCCGAAGGCATGTGAATGATGGAAACCTGCAGGAGAACCACCACCAGCGCGATGGGAGCCACCGCCATCAGGACCTCACTGAAGATCTCCTTGAATCCATTCACCGTGTATCCTCCGGGAAATAAACTTGACTTGAATCCTTGTGGGCTTTAATGAGGGCAGCAACACCAAAACGCAGTTAAATTAAGGATTGTCGTGCGTCCTTTCAATTCTCCCAATGTCGAGCTCTCTCTCATTGCCGGTTTTTCAATTCCATTTTCGAGGTGAAACACTCATGCACGAGGTTGATCTCCTATCGAACATCGGGCTTGCCATTGTCACAGCAACCGCACTTGCGCTCCTGGCAAAGGCTCTCAGGCAGCCTCTGCTCCTGGCCTATCTGGTGGCTGGAATCGTCCTCGGGCCGAAAATCGGCTTAGGGCTCATTCAGGATGAGGCAAGCATCACGCTTATCTCGGAAATCGGTCTCATTCTTCTCCTCTTCATCATTGGCCTTGAAATCGATCTCACGAAACTTCTCACTGCCGGGCGAACCCTGATCATCTCAGGCCTCTCCCAGTTCCTGATCTGTGCGGTTCTTGGTATCGGTTTCTTTGTTCTTCTCGGCTTCAGGATGGGAGGAGAGCGCTTCGATGCACTGTATCTTGCCGTGGCAATGGCTCTCAGCAGTACGATGATCGTGGTGAAAATCCTCTACGACAAATTCGAGCTCACTACCCTGCCGGGCAGAATCACCCTGGGGATACTCGTCTTCCAGGACATCTGGGCCATCCTCTTCTTGTCCCTCCAGCCGAATCTCCTGAGCCCTGCAATGTCGATCATGCTGCTCTCCTTCGTCAAAGGGGCCGGGCTCGTACTTCTGAGTCTCGCTGTCACCAGGTTTCTCCTCTCGCACGTTTTTTCCTTTATCGCGAAAGTTCCTGAATTGCTGCTCGTTACCGCCATTGCCTGGTGTTTTCTCATAAGCGGCATAGCGGGCGGGGTTGGGTTGTCGAGGGAAATGGGGGCGCTCGTGGCGGGAGTCAGCCTTTCCACATTTCCATACAACATCGATGTCATTGCCAAGGTGATTAACATCAGAGACTTTTTCGTAACACTCTTTTTCGTCGGTCTCGGTCTTCAGATCCCCATGCCGACAGGTCCTCTGCTGGCATATGCAGCGGTGGGCTCTGTCTTTCTCATCCTCACGAGGTTCCTTTCCATTTTCCCCGTGCTGTTTCTCCTGAAGAATGGTCACAGGGTAAGCCTCATTCCAGCAATCAACCTGTCCCAGATGAGCGAGTTTTCCCTCGTGATCGCATCCTTGGGGCTCAGTTTCCACCACATCGACCACCAAGTGGTGGGGATCCTCACGTTCGTGTTTGCCATCACGTCGGTGTTGTCTACATACATGATCCAATACAACCACAGCATCCAGCTCAAGATCGCCCCTCTGCTTGAAAGGATCGGATTGAAGGACATCGAGAGACAGTCCCCCAGCGGACAGGTGTCCGAGGGTCCGAAAGAGATCGTCTTTCTTGGGTTCTTCCGGGAGACCAGCTCGGTATTCCATGAGATCGAAACGATGCAACATGCGGACGGGACTCCACTCAAAGAGAAAGTGCTCGTCGTCGACTTCAACCCGGAGGTCCATTCCGAGCTCAATAAGCGCGACGTCAAATGCATCTATGGGGATATTTCCAGTGTGGACACGCTCTTGCACGCACATTTCGAGGGAGCCAGAACGCTGGTGAGCAGCATCCCGGATTCGATCCTGCGCGGAACGACCAATGAAAAGCTTTTGCGCCTCTCAAAACGTTTGTGTCCAGAAGCGCGGGTGATTGTCACTGCGAGCACTCTGGAAATGGCCATAAGACTGTACGAACAGGGGGCCGATTTCGTGTTCGTGCCAAGGATTCACTCGGCGAGGTATGTGGCTTCGATCATTGTAGAATCGCTGGAAGGGAGTCTTGAGCAGCTCAGAAATAGAGAGATGGATCAGCTCAGGGAACGGCGGGAAGTGCTCGCATGATTCAGGATCCGGCTGTGCGGCCTCGACTCTGGTGCAGGGCCCGGTCATCTCGTGCCCCGGATTGGCTGTGGGGGTGAATGGAGGTGCCCACTGTGATTCGGGGCATCCCGCGTCTTGGTTTTCGCTTCAAGCTAGGATTTGATGCTGAGAAAAACCTTTTCGGATCCACAAACATGGTTTATGGTGCCAGGGACTCGTACCCCCGCAACCTCGGTGTCGGCCACTCTGGTTTGGGTGGTGCCAACGCCCCTGGGGAGTGAGGGGGAAGCTTTCGAACGGGCCAATCCCCGACTTCTGTTTCCTGCTTCTCAGATGACAATCAGCCAAGGAGTGGCTGGCCGCGATTCTTGGCTTTCACGCTCGAGCGGCTTTCTGATCCTGAAAGACCTCAAGCTGCCGCGTGAATCTGGCGAGTCTTCGAATTTTCTTGTTGTCTCTGGAATCCCCAACGACGGTTGAATGCATGGTCTTTCGCTTCGGGTGCGGCATCATCCGCAGGTCGCGGTGAGCCCAGTGCGGTCTTCCGGGCACCTCGGGGTAGGTCCACGTTCTTTGATTCAAGGGGAACCGCTCTCAATGCTTTACATGGAATGTGTGGAACCAGTGACTCAACGGAGGAAGTGATTCATGGACTTTCAACTGACCGACGAACAACGCATGATCCAAGAAACCGTCCGCAAGTGGGCAATGAACGAGCTGGGCCCCCTTCAGGAGAAGATCGATGAGGAGGACTGGTTCCCGCCAGATTTCTTTAAGAAGTGCGCGGAGATAGGTATTCTTGGCATCACCATGGATGAAAAGTACGGCGGGCTTGGGGGGGATGTATTGATGCAGACTCTGGCCATAGAGGAAATGAGCCGGGTGTGCCCTGCATTGGCCATGTCCTACGGTGCCCATTCGAACCTATGCGCAAACAATATCCACAAGAATGCTAGTGATGCGTTGAAGGAGAAGTACCTGCCACCCTTGATTGCTGGGGAGAAGATCGGTGCGCTGGCCCTCACGGAACCCAATGCCGGCTCTGATGCCATGAGTCTAAGAACCAGGGCCGTAAGGATTGGAGACAAGTACATTCTCAACGGGAGCAAGATCTTCATCACCAACGGCCCCATCGCAGACACTCTTCTGGTTTATGCCAAGACGGTGCCGGAGAAGGGCGCCAAGGGAATCAGCGCCTTCATCGTGGAGAAGGAAATGCCGGGGTTTTCCGTTTCCAGGAAGCTCAAGAAATGCGGCATGCGGGGTTCTCCGACGGCGGAGCTGATCTTCGAAGACTGCGAGGTGCCTGCCGAAAACCTGGTGGGCCAGGAGAACAAGGGTGTTCATGTCATGACGAGCGGCCTTGACATTGAACGAATCGTGCTGGCTGGAGGTTCAGTGGGGATGGCTCAGCAGGCCCTGGACTATTCCGTTCGCTACGCCGTGGAGCGCGAGCAGTTCGGGCAGCCCATCGCAGGTTTTCAGATGATCCAACAGAAGCTTGCGGACATGTATGCCCGCACGGAAGCCGCGCGCCTCCTGGTTTATCGAGCGGCCACCGTCGCTCAGAGGGCGCCTCGGGGCGGCAAGGGCACCGAACTCACCAAGATGGCGGCCGCAGCGATCCTGTTTGCGGCGGAGACAGCCACCTGGGTTTGTGACCAGGCGATTCAGATCCATGGAGGGTATGGGTACTGCCTGGAGTTCCCGGTTCAGAAGCTGTGGCGTGACGCCAAGCTTTACGAGATCGGGGCTGGGACGAGCGAAGTCCGCCGCATGATCATCGCACGAGAACTGACCCGGGACGAGTATGCCCGCAAGGGACAGCGCTAGGCTGGATGTTGCAGGGGGGAATGATCCTGAGTAATCCCGCCGTCAGCGGGGTCTGCCGCAGGCCGATGATGCTCGGCAGGAATTCAGTCCTGGAGGGGAGGTTATGGAGACGGGATCCGTTCTTGAAGAAAGACGAGACCAGGTGACAATCCTGACTCTGAATCGCCCGGAAGTCATGAACTCGTTCAATTTCGCCATGCTGAGGGAATTGAAGGAGCGTGCTGAAGCGATCCAGTTCGATCCGCAGGTCAGGGTGGTGATCATCACGGGTGCGGGGGACAAGGCGTTCTGCGCGGGAGCAGACCTCAAGGAGCGGGCGACGTACTCGGAAGCACGGGTCCGGGAGTTCATCGCCACGATCCGGAATCTCTTCACGTTCATCGAAGCATTGGACAAACCCGTCATCGCCGCGGTCAACGGTGTGGCGCTTGGGGGAGGAACTGAACTGGCCCTGGCCTGTGACATGCGTGTCGCTTCTGAGAATGCGACCTTGGGACTGACTGAGACGAGGCTTGCCATCATCCCAGGCGCAGGAGGAACACAGCGTCTTCCCAGGCTGATCGGGCGTGGAAAGGCCAAGGAGCTCATCTTCACGGGTCGCCGGGTTGATGCGAGGGAGGCCCTTGAGATCAATCTGGTGAATAAGATTTGCCCGGCCCAATTGCTCATGGATGAGTGTCTGGCCATGGCGGCCATGATCTGCGAAACAGGGCCCATTGCAATTCGGCAGGCCAAATATGCCATAAACCACGGTCTCGAAGTGGACATCCACACGGGGCTCGCCATTGAATCCAATGCCTATTGGATCACGATTCCCACAGAAGACCGCACCGAAGCCCTGGCCGCCTTCCGCGAAAAGAGGAAACCCGTCTTCAGGGGAAAGTAGACTGGCATTTGGAGTCACTTCCTTCCATGTCCCGTTTGCGTGTGGAGTCAGTTCGCCGCGGATTTGGCGACTCCACGAAAAGAAGGTCCAGCCATGACCGACACACGAATGGAAAACAGGCTGTTTTGGGAAGCTGAGGAAGAGAAACTGGAGAGGAAGGTCCTGGAGGCTCTGTGGCCCGGCGGCAGGGATGCCGTGGACCGCCTGGAGAAACAGGGAAAGAGGCCAGTCCGCGAGCTCATCGGTCAGCTGATCGATCCTGGAACAGAGTTCTATGAGCTGAGCCGCATCGCCGGGTTCGGGATGGAATATCCTGACGTGGATGATGTGCCGTGCGCAGGGATTGTCACGGGGCTTGGAAAGATTCATGGCAACTGGGCCATGATCATTGCCAATGACAGCCGGGTCAAAGCGGGGACCTATTTCCCAGTCACGCTCAAGAAACACATGCGGGCTCAGGCCATTGCCGAGCGCTGCGGTCTCAACTGTGTGTACATCGCCGATTCGGGTGGGGCCTATCTGCCCATGCAGGCAGATGTGTTCCCAGACGACCAACACTTCGGGTCCATGTTCTACAACATGGCCCGCATGTCCGCCCAGGGGCTCAAGCAGATCACCATGAGCACCGGCGGGAATACGGCTGGAGGGGCCTATATCGTATTTATGGCCTGCCAGGCGGTCATGATTGACAAGATGGCTTACTCATTCCTTGGTGGCCCCCCTCTCGTCAGGGCAGCCACAGGAGAGGTCATTTCAGCGGAGGATCTCGGGGGTGCAAGGGTTCATACGCAAATCTCCGGAGGCGCTGACCACTTCTGCCGCAGTCAGGATGAGGCCGTGGAACGGGTTCGGGAAATCCTTTCCATGGAAGCCCCTCAGCGCTTGTGGTCTCACCGGTTTCCGGAGTCGCCGCCCGTAGCTCCTGTTGAAACCATCTATGAGCTGCTTCCAGCCAAGGTGCACCAGGGGATCAATGCACGGGAGCTGCTCAAAGCGATTGCCGACGACGGGTTCTTCTCCGAGTACAAGAAGCACTATGCTCCTGGCAGGGGGGACAACATCATCGCAGGCAAGATTCGGTTGAAAGGGATTCCCGTTGGGGTCATCGCCGCCAACGGAGTAGGTATTATCTTCGTGGAGGCTGCACGCAAGGCGACCGAGTGGATCGTGCGCTGCTCCCAGGAGAAGACGCCCCTCCTTTTCGTCCAAAGCTCCCCGGGGTACATGGTGGGATCAGAATCGGAGCACATTGGAATCGGCAAGTATGGGGCGGACATGGTGAGGGCGGTTTCCTGCGCCCAGGTGCCTCGAATCCAGCTCGTGATTGGACCGGACAACGGTGCCGCCAACTACGGCATGTGCGGGAGAGCCTATCGGCCTCATTTCCTGTTCTCCACCATGCGGGCGCGAACCTCAGTAATGAGCGGGCGTTCAGCGGGCGAGGTGCTCATGTCCATTGAGGAGCGCAAACGCGCGGTGAGCGGGAACCCGATGACCGAAGAGGAAAAACAGGTCTTTCGCCAGCAAATGATCGACAAATACGATGGTGAGGCTCATCCCTTCTACTGTGCGGCGAGACTGCTGACGGACAGGGTCCTGAGATTCAGGGAGATCAGGGACTGGCTGGCCATGGCCTTTGAAGTCAGTCTACTGAAACCCATTGGCGAGCCTTCCTTCGGAAACCTGAGGTTCTAGAAGAACGACGACCTCCAAAGCCTATGGTCGTTTTGCGTGGGCCTGGAGAGACGGTGTGGACGCGGAGGGGGCAATTCCGGAAGATCACGGTGCTTTCGCAGGGCGGTTTTGGCGAGGCTGCCCGGCGTTGGTTCCCTGGTCCGGACGGAGTGCACGTCGGTTGTGAATCATGGAGACATCGATTCACCGTGTTGAACTCAAGAGTATGGAGACTTGACAATGGCACTGATGCAGTATCCCAAGAAGGTCGTGCTGGGGGATATCACAGTTCGGGATGGTTTTCAGCATGAGGAGAAGTTCATCCCGACTGACGCCAAGCTCTGGGTCGCGGAGCACCTTATCTTGGCGGGTTTCAAGCGCATCGAGGTGACCAACTTCGGTAATCCTCTTGGAATGCCACAGTTCAAAGACGCTGACGAACTCATGAAACGGCTCAGGGGAAGCAAGAAAGTGGGGCATCTTCTCAAGGATGTGGAAATCACGTGCATCACCATCCGCGAAAAGGCCGTGGAGAGGGCCATCGAGGCGCGCAAAGAAGGCTACGGTCCTGACCGGATCCTCTTCATGGTGTCCACCAGCGAATCGCACCACCGCACAAATTCTGGGCTCTCCCTTGCCGAGTACTGGAAGATGTGTGAAAGGCTCATCCCCATGGTCCACGACGCCGGGATGAAGGTGTGCGGGACCGTGAGCACCATTTGGGGTTGTCCCATCGAAGGACCCACGGAGCTGAAGACAGCTGTGGAGTTCACCAAGCGCTGGCTCGACATCGGGGCGGACGACATCGAGCATGCGGACCACGACGGCTCTGCGCCTCCCAATAAGGTGTATGAGTACTATTCCATGATCCTGGACGAGATCCCTGATCCCACCAAGCATGTTGCACACTTTCATGTGACCAGGGGGTGGGGGCCGGCCAATGTACTGGCGGCCCTGAATGCGGGTATCACTCATTTCGAGTCAAGCATTGGCGGCATTGGCGGACAGCCTGCTAACTTCGTGGATGGCGTCCCCGTTGCTGGAACTGGTGAGTATTACTATGCCGACCCGACCATCACGGGATTGGTGTGCACTGAAGACATCGTTGTCATGATGGACGAAATGGGGATTGACACCGGCCTTGATGTGGATGAGGTACTGAAGCTGGGGCGCATGGTGGAACGCATCGTCGGCAGAAGACTGCGGTCCGAGTGCACCCACACGGGACGCATTCCCAAGTCTTTGACTGGGCGAAGGTAAAATGAGGAGGGTCTGGCAGCATCGAGGCCTGAAGGTCGTCGGAATGGTGACCTCCCCTCGAGACTGTTTTCAATGACAGCCCGCTAAACGTGCTTGGAAATGTCATGAAAAGAAGTATTATGCCCCTGCGGAATCCCTCGTAGCGGATCCACTTCGGAGCTGAAGCGTGTCCGGGGAGGGCCGACGGAATCCGACCACGGCGAATACGCTCAATCATGAGAATAGAGGAGTGCCAATCAGCCATGGAATACGGGCTCAGGCGTTATGAGGCTACGCAAAGGCTTTTCTGGCTTCTTGTTTTCCTGGCCTGCCTCCTCCTCGCCTATCAGTATAAGGGGTCTGACGCCTATCAGAAGTCCTATCCGGTCCCCTCCATGAGCACCATTAAGTCTTCAGGATTCTGGACTGAGCTTCAGGGGATACAAGTGCAGCTTCCAAACCCGGAAGTCGGCAAGAATCCCACTCCCGGGTCCAGTGATCTCCAGCGGGGGATCCAATCGGGACCGAGGATCCTTGCTGCCATCATGATCTACCTGATATTGGCGGCCTTCACGTTTCTGGTGCTCAAGTTCGTTTGGGTGACGGTTCAGTTCTTCGGCAAGTATCTTGCCCAAGTGCTTCTCCAAGACCATCTGAGAAGGCCCGGGGGAAGTTCTGCGAAGCATCCTGTCACTGCTCATGCGGTCAGTGTGGAAGGGGCGGTTGCGACCAAGGATCGTTTTGTCGCATCGGAGAGTCTGGCTGCTCAGGTCAGGAGGTTTCCCCTGCCACTCGTGTTCCATCCCTTCAAGCGTCTGAGGCTCATCCTGGCCAGCCCGCAAACCCAGTTTTCCGCTGAGGAATTGACGGAAAAGGAGAGGCGTACGGTGGAGACGGACTGGCAGATCCTTCACCAGTCATGGCAGCCGTTCAACTGGATCATATGGACTCTCCCCGCCCTTGCCGTGGTGCAGGGTTTTTTCATCTTCTACATGGAGTTGCTTCCCATCCTTTCAGGCAAGCGGGAGTTCTCCGATATTTCGACACCTTTCCTCACGGGGTTGATACCGGTGATCCAAGCCCTTGCCGTGACGGTGGCGCTGAAGGTGTCTTCCCTGGTCCTTCGACGCATTGAAGATTTGTACCTTTCCAACCTGGATGCGTTAATCTACGATCAGTTCCTGTCCCGATTGCCCTTCCAGAGCGGTGACACACTCATACTCCTTCAGGCCATGCAGAAGCACTTTCAAGAGCTCCAAGGAACTCTGCGGCGGCTCGAGCGTTCTCTGGCTTCGCGTTTATCCTCTGGAGGCGAAGGTAACGAAGGACCCAGGTAATGAGTGGATCGGACCACCTCGTCCAGGTTGGTTCATTGATGGAAGCCGTCCTGCGTCGGACTCCCTCATTTTCCGCCAATCCCTTGGGCGACTGGGGGGATCTTGTGGGTGATCAGTTGGCTCGCTATTCCCAGCCGGTCTCACTCAAGAAGAAAGTGCTGGTGGTGGTGGCCTACGACTCCGTCTGGAAGCACCACCTGGAGTTGAACAAGGAGGCGCTTCAGAACAGGATCAATGGGAAACGGCCGGAGCCCATCGTGGAAAAGATCGTTGTCCGAGTGGGAGAACTGCCTGAAACCCTGCCCGTTTTGAATCCCAACAGCATTCAGTTGGACAGGATTCGTGCCATGCGAGCCCGGCGGGCAAGGAAGGCAAAGGCCCCCGTGAGGCCCCTCACCCCCGAGGAGAAGGATCTCCTGAGGAGCATTCCGGACCCAGACCTGAGGGCAGCCGGCAAACGCCTCCTGCAGCGCATTCCCGCCGACGAACCCTAAGACTGAACTGACAACACTAGTGCGTTTGCAGGGTCGTCAAGATTCGTTCGGCCACCGGTTTGGAGATGCCTGGGACTTGCAGGAGATCTTCGATGGACGCTTGCCTGACTGCTTCCATGCTTCCATAGTGTCGAAGCAGTGCCCGCCTGCGTTTTGGGCCCACCCCGGGGATGCGGTCGAGGACGGAGGAGAGGAGTTCGTGCCTGTGGCGACTCTTGTAGCGGGAGATCGCGAATCGGTGCGCTTCATCCCTCAATCGTTGAAGAAGGTGAAGAAGGTCGGGTGCCCGTGAGAGGAGCAGCGGGTTCTTACGGCCCGGCAGATATATCTTTTCGTACATGCCTTTTCCCTTCTCCCCGACATCCTCCTCTCGCTCCTTGGCAATGGAAATCAGGGGGAGAGTCTCATGCGCACCTGTGGACTTGAGCAAACGGTGAATACGATTCAGCTGCCCCTTGCCCCCGTCCAGCACGAGCAGGTCCAGGCTTCTCACCAGTTCTGGCTCATCCGCGAAGAGTCTCGTGATCACCTCGGCCATCATGGCCGGGTCGTCCGGTTCCTGGGTGTTCGTGATGCGGAAGTGCCTGTATGATCCCTTGTCCGGCTGACCGTTGCTGAAAACCACGACGGCTCCCACGGCGTGGAGGCCCTGAATGTTGGAGATGTCCACGCAAGCCATGCGTCTCGGGACTGAGGGGAGTTTCAGGGCACGCTGAAGGCCTTCCAGGAGAGCCGAATCCCGCATTCGCCATTTCTTTCGGCTCCCGTGGCGCTCCATGGCATTCTTGCGGGCGATTTCGAGAAGGTTTTTCCGTTCTCCCCGTTTGACCGCCCACACGCGCACCTTCCTGTTCTTGAGCTCGCTAAGCCATTCCTGCAGAACGACCTGGCTCTCCAGGGGAACGGGGATCAGGATTTCGTCGGGAATGGCGTGTCCTTCCTGATAATACTGCTGGATGAAGGCGCTGATGAGCTCTGCCTCGTCCCCCTGGGCATCCCGGAGATCGTAGCTGTTTTGGCCCATGACTGTTCCATGCCGGACGAACAGCACCACAATTTCGGTCTCCTCATCGCCCTGATAGATGCCAATGACATCCTGGTCCTCCAGGCGTTCCGAAATCATGTGCTGCTTTTCGAGTACAGACAGGACGGAGCGCAGGCGGTCTCGATAAAATGCCGCCTTCTCGAATTCCAGGGAATCCGCGGCCTTTTGCATGCCCTCCCTGAGACGCCGCTGCAGGACGTCGGTCTTGCCTTGAAGGAATAGAATCACCTCCTCCACCATGGCGTGATACTCTTCCCTGCTCACCTTCCCGGCGCACGCCCCGAGGCACTGGCCCAGGGAATAGTTCAGGCAGGGGCGTTCCCTGGGAAGGAGTCGCCTCCCTCGGCAAAGCCGGAGTGGGAATACCTGCCGCAGGAGTTTCACGGTTTCACGAACGGCGTTGGCGGACGTGTATGGCCCGAAGGTGACCGCACTGGTCCTGTGGGGACGACGAACGACTTCGAGCCGGGGAAATTCCTCCTGGGGATCGATGCTCAAGTAGGGATAGCTCTTGTCATCCCGCAGGGACACGTTGTAGCGGGGCCCGTGTTTCTTGATGAGACTTGATTCGAGTAACAGAGCTTCCTTCTCGGTGGCGGTAACCAGATAATCCAGTTGCCGCGCCTTGCTGAGGAGGACCCGGGTCTTGGCGTTCTCCCACCCCGCAGCTCTGAAGTAACTGGAGACCCGCTTCTTGAGATCCCTTGCCTTGCCCACGTACAGGACGGTTCCCTTGTCGTCCTTAAAGAGGTAGACCCCCGGAAGATGCGGAAATCCAGCGGTTCCGTGGAAAAGAGGATGCCATTCTGCGCTTTCCCCTGAAGAATGATTCTGCGAGGCGTCTGGGAAGAGAGAGCCGCCATCCATGCCAAGTTCCTTTCAGCCGGGATGTCTTCCTTCAAGGTGGATTTTCACAGATTCACGGGGTCGAATCAATGCTCATGCCTTCAGGGGACAGACAAAAAGGGTTTCGCCGGGGTCTCAAAACCCCTATAATCCGGTGCGCGGGATTGGCCTTCCGGTGGATACGGCTGGTCTTGGAACTATAATACCTTGGTGTTGCGGTTGCCAGAAACGACGGAACAAGAATGAACGGATTGGACTGGATTCTCATCGTCATTGCCCTTTTCTGCGTTCTGCGGGGGATTGCCCGCGGTGCCGTGTCACAGATCTTTGGGCTTGCCGGGGCACTGGGCGGCTTCCTGGTGGGGGCTCACTTCCATCAGGCAGTGGGTGAGCAACTGAAGCAGGTGTTTCCCCAGTTCAATGGGGCTACCGCATTGAGCTTCATTCTCCTTCTGGTTCTCACCTGGTTCTGCGTGGGGGTGGTCGGCTTCATGATCTCCAGGGCTCTTCGCAAGACGGGCCTGGCCTTCCTGGATCGCCTCGGCGGAGGGGTCGTCGGATTCGCCAAGGCCCTGATCCTGGCATTGATCCTGATCTCCGGGCTCACGCTGTTCCTCTCTCCACGCAGTACTTTTCTTGTCCGGTCTGCCTTGACTCCTTATGTCTATGAGATTGCCCGGCTGGTGGTTCAGGCAGCCCCGGAAAACGTGCAACAAATCTTCGAGGAAAAGCGGCGGGCCCTTGAAAAACAGTGGCTGGACCGGCGGGATGGACCGAGAAAGCAGCCGCCGCCCCCCAAGAGAGAGGAAAAACAGGTTTGACGACGATTTGCCGTTCCAATGGTCCGTGGGAAGGACTCCAGCGTATATGGTGGATCATAGGAGAGCTCCGGGGTGAATCGGGCTGTCCTTGGGACCGAAAACAGACGCCGGAGAAGGTCCAGACCTATCTGGTTGAAGAGGCCCACGAGGCTGCGGCAGCTGTGAGGGGCGGCCGGGTCCGGGAAGCGGCGGAGGAACTCGGTGATCTGCTCTTCATGGTGTTCTTCATGGTGCACCTCTACCACGAGGGGGGACACTTCAGCCTCGAGGAAGTCTGTAATCTCATCTGTGAGAAGATGATCCGCAGGCACCCCCACGTGTTTGGAGACGTCCGCGTCGTGTCGAGTGAAGAGGTGAAGGGCAACTGGGAGAGAATCAAAGAGGAGGAAAAGGCCGCATCGGGAAAACAGGCCGGTAAGGTTCCCGATTCCCTCCCGGCCTTGGTGCGTGCACACCGGGTCCTATCGAGGCTTTCACGCCGGGATGGGGTGGCAGGAAATGACCTCGAAAGTGCGCGAGCCCGCTTTGCCGGGAGGAGTGAGGAACTGTCGAGGCTATTGTCCCAGAGCGGGGAGGTCCCTCCTGAGCTCTTCGGAACACTTCTCCTTGACGTGGTGAACCTCGCCAGGGTCAAAGGTTTCAGGGCCGAAGACTGCCTCCACGACCAGATCGCTGCCCTGGAAGAGTCCTGAGGGAGCCCCGTCGATGCACGGACTTCGCGTGTCCGACATTCACAAGGAAATCGCCAGGGCAAGAGCCCTCCATGAGCAATGCGGGGGTGAACTCATGGCCGAATCCAGCATTGTGACACTCCTCGAGAAATATCGGGATGCCATCGAAAAGACCGGCGTAACCATGCGCACGATGGGCATCGACCGTGAGTGTGCATGCTGTGCGGAAGGTACCCCCGGCGGTTGCTGTTTCCCGGGGATTGCGGAGGGTTACGACCACCTCCTATTGCTCATCAATCTGCTCTTCGGGCACTCGCTTCCCGATACAGCTGAATTTGCCGAAAGTTGCATGTTTGTCGGAGAGAGGGGATGCAAACTTCTTGCCCGATACTACTATTGCGTTCAGTTCCTCTGTCCCAGGCTTCATGAAACGTTGGATCTGAAGGATGTCGAGGCACTGCTCCGCCTCGTGGGTGATGAGATCCACGCTGGATGGGAACTGGAACGGCTTCTTCGCGCATGGTTGACGAAGCGAGGCCACATTTCCAGTGAGTAAGTAGTGTCTTCAGGATGACATGGTCGAGGAGGCAAGACGCGTGGATTTTGGAAGCCTGATCGAAGCCGTTGAGGCATACCTGCGACTCCGAAGGGAAGTGAAACGCCGTCGCTCAGTAGAACCCTGTCTCGATTGGGACTGTGACCTGGCCACAGATCTGGAAGGCCAGGCATCGGACTTCATGGACGCCGAATTGGCCGATTTGAGAAAGAGCCTTGAGAAAGCAATAGACCGATACATTGACGAACGTGTGCGCAGAGCCCTTGAGAAAAATCCGCTCAATTCGTCTCACCTGAAAGGAATGCACCAAGAGGAAGGTGGCATCTAAGGGTCTTCATTGTCGTTGAAAAGACGTCCATCAGGCTGCCATCCACGCATCACTGCAGCCCTCTCCCGCTCAGTTGCTCCAGAAAGTGTCGGTATTCTTCTGTGCCTGGTCTTTCTGCGCCTGGTTGACTCCTGAAATCAATTCCGTGATAATTCCTACCCATTTGCTAGTCTAGCCAACGGCACTGCAGGTCGCTGAAAATACAGGGATCTGGGGTCATCATAAAGGGGGTAATCGACGCATGAATGCCATGGAGTTGCTGACACCCATTTTGGAAGTGACTCGGGTACTTGGTGAAAGACCTCCCATCCACACGGCCCTCAACCTGATCACACGGCGCATCGGTGAGACCCTCCACACACAGGGCTGCTTCATCAAAGGCAAGTCTCTCAAGGGAGAGGGCCTCGAGCTGATGTCGAGCCACGCGGTGAAGGAGGACATCCTTTTTTGTCAGCCGGAAATTCCCACTCAAAGCATTCTCTCACGGGTCCCGTCCGAAATCCTTGCAGTTCCAGATCTGCGGGTGCAACGCAATGTCGATGAAGCCCAGTGCCTAATCGATGCGGGCATCCTGTCGGTGGCAGTCATTCCCATCGAGATCCAGCAGCACCTCACTGCAATGGTGGTCCTTCTCTCATCCGGAGTGCGCGTTTTCACTCCAGATGAACTGGCATTTGCTGAGATCATGGCGAGCCGCATCATCTGCATGATCATGTGGCAGAGGGAAGTGGATGACATGGTGGAGCATGAAAGGGAGTTGATGCGCACATTCCGAGAAGTGAGCAGCGCGGTCAATTCCTCACTGAGTCTCAAGGAGGTGCTGGAGCTGGTCACAACCAAGACCTCCCAGTTCATGGGACTGCTGGGGATGCAGATACTGCTGATGTCTCCCGAGACGCAGAAGCTGGAAGTGACTCATTTTTATGGCCTGAGCCAGAAATTCATCCACAAAGGACCTGTGGATCCTGCCATCAGCATGCCTGAGACGCTCCGGGGAGAGGTCGCCGTTATCGACGATGTTCCAAGCGATCCCAGGATTCAATACCCCAAGGAGACCTACGGCGAAGGCATCCGGAAGATCCTGAGCGTTCCGCTCATGGTGCGCGGGAAAATCATTGGAGCGGTGCGCATGTACACTGGCGAGAGGCCCCCATTCACCAAGAGGGAAATAGAATTTGCCAAGGCCATCAGCCACCAGAGCGCCATAGCCATTGAAAACGCCCGTGTCTACCAGCGGGTGAAGGATCAATATCAGCAGCTCCTTACTGATTTCGGGTACGACGGAAGCAGCCGCTGATCTCAACCTGCCTGGGTGAGGGAATCACTGGACCATGGAACGATCCAACGTGCTCCAACTGCAAAAGACCCGCGATGCGAACTTCATTCTGGACGTGGAGCGTAGGAGCGGGCAGCAGGTGGCCAAGTGCTACCAGTGCGGTAATTGCAGCGCCAGCTGCGCGTACACCTATGTCTACGACTACCCGGTCAACCAAATCATGCGCCTGGTTCAGTTGGGTCAGCGGGAAGCCGTCCTCGGAAGCCATTCCATCTGGTTGTGCGCCAGCTGTCTTGCCTGTACGACCCGCTGCCCCTGCAACATCGACGTGGCCGGCGTCATGAAGGTCCTCCGGGTCATTTCTGTGGAGGGAGGCTTTCACCAGGATGAGGACATCCACTCCTTCTACGAGGAGTTCCTCAAATCGGTCAAGACCTTCGGCCGTGTTTTTGAAACGGGCCTGCTGGGTCAGTACAACCTTCGGATGCTGAAGCCATTCAACGACCTGGATCTGGCTCCACCAGTTTTCAAGAAAGGTAAGATGGCCCTCTGGCCCCATAGGATCAAGGGCCGCAAGGAAGTGGCGGAGATATTTGACCGCTTCGAGGCATACCGAAAGCAAAAACGGCGAGGGCCGTCAGAGTGAAAGGGACTCCCATCGGCCTCAATCGGGCCACAGAAGAGACGATCCATTTGGACTGCCTGTAGCTCTACGGCACAAACAACGACTCCCAACGGTCCCAGAGGTCTCGGACGTCGCTTTGGTCCCCTGACCAAAACCCTTCACCTGAGTTGAACGAGTGTCAACCGATTCTCCTGACACCGAGACACGCATGAAAGCACAATTGGCATATTACCCCGGCTGCTCCGTGGAAGGGATGGCCATCGAATACGATGAATCCACCAGGCTTCTTTGCAAACACTTGGGAATCGAACTGGTGGAGATCCCCGATTGGAACTGTTGCGGGGCCACTTCGGCCGGCAACTACGACGCACTCCTCGGGGCAGCCCTGTCTGCGAGGAACCTGGCCATGGCGGAAGCCCGGGGTTTCGACACGGTCATGACGCCGTGCCCCGGCTGCCTCAAGTCCCTGAAAGGAGCCGTGGAAGTCTGCCGGCAAAAGCCTCAGGAGCTCGATTCAATCCTGAAAATGCCGTTTGCGGGAAACATCAGGTGCATCTCCGTCCTCCAACTGCTTCACGACCTCAGCGGTTCAGGGAAGCTGCAGGGGATGGTCAAGCGCCCGCTGAATGGAAAGGTGATCGTGCCCTATTACGGGTGCCTCTTGACCCGCCCTCCCGGCACTGCCGCGTTTGACGACCCGGAGAACCCGGTCTCCATGGATGAGCTGATGCGGGCCGTAGGGGCGAGTGTGCCGGACTTCCCCCACAAGACCGAGTGCTGTGGGGCCGCATATGGAGTCACACGGAACCGCATCGTGGGGAAGCTCTCGGGAAGGATCCTGGATACGGCCATACGTCTGAGGGCCGATGCCGTGGCGGTTGCCTGCCCCCTCTGCCAGCAGAACCTCGACTTGAGACAGTCCCAGGTGAATCGATTCATGGGCCGCACCTACGACATGCCTGTCGTGTACATCACTCAGCTGGTGGGCTATGCCCTGGGGCTTGATTCCAAAGCCCTTGGAATCCACAGGCTGTTTGTCGAAGCGGGTGCGGTGTTCACGAAGCGGGCGGCTGACGGGATGGAGGTGAGCGCATGAGACTGGGAGTCTTCGTCTGCCAGTGCGGGACCAACATCGCGAGCACCGTCGACACGGAATCGGTCGCCAGGGAAGCGGCCCGTTTTCCTGATGTGGTGTATTCCACGAGCTATATTTACACCTGTTCGCAACCGGGTCAGTCGGAAATCCAGCGGGCCATCAAGGAACACAGGCTGCAGGGCGTGGTGGTCGCCGCGTGCTCGCCACGCATGCACGAACCTACCTTCCGGCGCGCCGTGGAAAAGGCTGGGCTCAACCGGTGCATGTTTGAAATGGCCAACATCCGGGAACATGTCTCCTGGATCAACACGGACCGGGAAGGCAACACGCTCAAGGCCACCGAACTGGTCCGCATGGCCGTGGAGAAGCTCCGCTGCAACCAACCCCTTTTCTCCCGCGAGGTGCCGATCACCAAGCGGGTCCTGGTGATCGGAGGCGGGGTGGCGGGCATACAGGCGGCCCTGGACAGCGCCGAGTGCGGCCTCGAGGTGGTTCTCGTGGAGAAGCAGGCCTCCATCGGCGGGAAGATGGCCCAGCTTGACAAGACCTTTCCCACCATCGACTGCTCGTCGTGCATCCTCGGCCCCAAGATGGTGGATGTGTCCCAGCACGAGAACATCCGTCTCCTGGCCTACAGCGAGATCGAATCGGTGAGCGGGCATGTGGGGAACTTCAAAGTGAACATCCGCAAGAAGTCCACGTTCGTCGACTGGACGGCCTGCACCGGTTGCGGGCTTTGCACCCAGAAGTGTCCCGCCAGGAAGAACCCCGACCAATTCAACGAGGGTCTCGGATTCACCGGGGCCATCAACATCCCCTTTCCCCAGGCCATCCCCAAGAAGGCGAGGATCGAAGCGGCCCACTGCCGGTACCTCACCAGCGGCAAGTGCAGGGTGTGTGAAAAGATCTGCCCGACCCAGGCCATTCGGTTCGACATGGAGGATGAATTCATCACCGAAGAGGCGGGGGCCATCATCGTGGCTACCGGTTTCGATCTCTTCGATGCCTCGGTCTACGGGGAATACGGCGGCGGAAGGTACAAGGACGTCATCTCGGGGATGCAGTTCGAACGGATCCTGAGCGCATCGGGGCCATACGGCGGCCACATCCGGCGTCCATCGGACGGGAAGGAACCCAGGGACATCGTCTTCATCGCCTGTGTTGGGTCCCGGGATGCCTCAGTGAACCGTCCGTACTGCTCGGGCGTCTGCTGCATGGCCATTGCCAAACAAGCCATCCTGGCACGGGATCACCTTCCTGACTGCAACTGTTATGTCTTCTACATGGACATCCGGTCTCCAGGCAAGAACTACGACGAATTCGTGCGCCGTGCCCAGGAGGAATACGGCGTCCAGTACATCCGGGGACGGGTGGGAAGGATCCACGAGAGCGACGGTCGCCTCGTGGTGCAGGGGGCTGACACGCTCCTGGGGGTGCAGGTGGAGGTCGAAGCGGACCTAGTGGTCCTGGCGACGGGGTTGGAGGCTGCAGTCGGGGCCAGCGAGCTCGCAGAGAAACTCCGCATTTCCTGTGACCAGTATGGATTTTACATGGAAGGACATCCGAAGCTGCGTCCCGTGGAGACCAATACTGCCGGCGTCTTTCTTGCCGGTGTTTGTCAGGGGCCCAAGGACATCCCAGCCTCGGTTGCCCAGGGAAGCGCGGCGGCGGCCAAGGTCCAGACCCTGCTGGCCAGGCAGACCATTGCCACGGACCCGCAAGTCACCAAGGTGAACGAGCACGCCTGCATCGGGTGCGGCAAGTGCGTGGAGGTCTGCCCGTTCGGGGCGTTGCAGATGAAAACCCTGCGCGATGGACTGCAGAAGGCCGAGGTGCTGGAAACCGTCTGCCAGGGGTGCGGCCTGTGCAACGCCACCTGCCCACCCAAGGCCATACAGCTCCAACACTGCACGGATGACCAGATCCTGGCTGAACTCAACGCCCTTTGTGCGTAGTGGCCCGTGCGCACGTGCGGAGTGGTTGGACCAATGCTCAACCGGCACCCCGGTGACCCCCGGATCGGAGTCCGGGGCTGGCGCTGGGGTCCAGGGCGTCAGTGATTCTGGATCTGGATTCGGGCTCTTGCCGGAATGACGGCAAGGCCCACTGTCAATTCGAGATGTGATTCCAGAATCAGGAAATGACAGATAAACCATGAACCATATGAACCAACTGAGAATCATCGGGTTCCTCTGCAACTGGTGCTCCTACGGGGGCGCGGACACGGCGGGGGTGTGCCGGTTCAAGCAGCCCACCGACCTGCGCATCGTGCGGGTGCCGTGCACGGGACGCATCGATCCCCTGTTCGTGGTGAAGGCCCTCACCTACGGGGCGGACGGAGTGCTTGTCTCCGGGTGTCATCCCAAAGACTGCCACTACGGCGTCGGAAACCTTTATGCCAGGCGGCGGCTGGAGGTGCTCAAGCAGTTCCTGCCCTTCGTGGGGATCGACGGGAACCGGTTTCACTACACGTGGGTGTCGGCGTCGGAAGGACAGCGGTGGCAACAGGTGGTGACCGACTTTTCCGAAACCATCCACCGGCTTGGACCCAATTGGACAATGGCCGGAAGCACGGAAGCGCAGCGTTAGGGGCAAAGCAGGAATGGAGAGCACAACCGAGGCATTCGTCCGAATACTGGGACCCATTTTTCAGGATCTGAGTCTCGTCATCGGATGGGAAGGGGGTTACGACGCCTCCCGCGCGACGCCGGCTTTCATCCGGGACAAGGGGAACCTCTCCCGGCTTGTGTGGAATCCCCTGTGTGTCCAGAACCTCACCAATTTTCTCGTGAAGGACCGGCGGATCATCCCTGCGGGAGAGAACAAGC
>CAZURN010000011.1:0-34143 GCA_964623165.1 uncultured Syntrophobacteraceae bacterium | reverse complement strand
ATCGGATCTCGCCGCCAACGATCCGGCCTGGTGGATCCTGGATCAGGCGCATGACAGAGAGGGCCGTGACCGTCTTGCCACAGCCCGATTCCCCCACCACGGCAACAAACCGGGCTTCCTCCACCCCGAATCCCACATGATCGACCGCTTTGGCGATCCCTCGCTCGGAGAAGAAGTAAGTCTGCAAATCCACAATTTCGAGAAGCTGTGACGTCATGGAAGAAACCACCCCTGGATTGCGTCCGTTCTGAGCCCAGGCAAAAACGTGCAAGCCATCGACGCTGTTGAGCCGCCGTCGGTCGGGGGCGGAAATTGCATTTATGCAATTTGCCGTGCCGACCGACCGAGCGAAGCGAAGCCGCCCGCAGGGCGGGGTCTGCTCGAACGCCCTTGATAGGCGGAGCGCGAGCGACGCCTGATAGGGCGTGAAGGGCAGTGGCTCAACAGCGTCGATAAGCGGACCGCTCGCGGTCCGCTTATCACCAGCATGGAAGCATTCCCGCCCTGCGCGACCTCATTGGAGAACCAGCCATGAGCCGCAGGAGAACACCGTCGAGTGCGCACATGGGGGCATCCACAACTCCTTGCGCACGATTCGTAACTGTCGTGTGCAAGATTCGTAACCGTACCTGGTCCATTGGATGCCCAATCAACATAATCGTTAATAATATCTATGCATTATACCAGTGGCACTTTTCTTGCCTTGTGGTCACGGTACTTCGCCACCATGTGAATGAGACCCCGGCATACGCCGGCATCAATGCAGGAAACCCATACTTGATCCGATGGAGCGACCATGGCAACGGTAGCGCTGAAGCAAGTCCCTGAGACTTTCAGTGAGAATCCCGAAACAGAGATGTTCGACGGGGAGATTCTGACCGAAGATCCCGTGAAACTCCCTGTCGACAACACCGAGGCTGTGAAGCGTTTGCCTGGCATGACCCAGCAGTCGGGGGAGCGCGTTCTCACCATCTCCGAAGTCACCGCCAGATTTTTCGACGACACCACCTCAAGGTCCAAGTCCAAATCCAGGACCGTGTTGCGGCCTCTTTTCTCCAATGCTCAAAACGGTACTGGCGTGGCCAGGTTCTACCTCAATCCTCCAAAGACCATACCGGTTCAGGATGGGGTGAGACCCCGCGTGGCCGGCAAGTTTCTTTTCATCGGCGAAGAGAAATTTTACGTCCGTGGCGTGACTTACGGTCCTTTTCGCCCGGACGATGAGGGATGTGAGTACCACACCCCGGAGATGGTGGACAAGGATTTTGCGCTCATGTCCGAAAACGGCATCAACTCTGTGCGCACTTACACGGTGCCACCCCGCTGGCTTCTGGACATCGCGCAAACCCACGGATTGCGTGTCATGGTCGGCCTGCCCTGGGAAGAACACATCGCATTCCTGGAGAAAAGGAAAATCGCTCAGGACATCGAAAACCGAGTGCGCGCTGGAGTCCGCGAGTGTGCCGGACACCCTGCCCTCCTCTGCTTCACCGTCGGCAACGAGATTCCTGCATCCATTGTGCGTTGGTACGGCCGGAGGAAGATCGAGGCTTTTCTGGAAAGACTTTACAAAGCCGTGAAGCAGGAGGATCCAGGTGCACTAGTGACCTACGTGAATTTCCCCACCACGGAGTACCTCCAACTGCCGTTCGTGGACTTTGTCTCGTTCAACGTTTACCTTGAGACAAAGGAGAAACTCGAAGGCTACCTTGCAAGACTTCAAAACCTGGCTGGAGACAAGCCCCTTGTGATGGCCGAGGTTGGACTCGACAGCATCCGCAAAGGGGAAGACCTCCAGGCCGAGACTCTGAACTGGCAGATCCGCTCCACCTTTGCCTCGGGGTGTGCGGGTGTGTTCATCTTCTCCTGGACGGACGAGTGGCACCGCGGTGGGTTCGACATCGACGACTGGGCCTTCGGGGTCACGAACCGCAACCGCGAGCCCAAACCATCCCTTCACAGCATCCGGAAAGCATTTTCCGAGGTCCCTTTCGCCCCCGACCTCCCGTGGCCGAGCATTTCCGTCGTGGTCTGCTCTTACAACGGCGGCCGCACTATCCGGGGATGTCTCGAGGGGTTGCGGAAGTTGGATTATCCCAACTTTGAGGTGATCGTCGTCAACGACGGATCCAAGGACAACACCGAGGAGATCGCCAACGAGTATGGTTTCAGGGTCATCACCACGGAAAACCGAGGTCTCAGCAGTGCCCGCAACACCGGCATGAGGGCAGCCAAGGGTGAAATCGTCGCATACATCGACGACGATGCCTGGCCCGACCCTCACTGGCTGACTTACCTTGCCGCCACTTTTCTGAGAACAAACCACGTGGGCGTGGGCGGCCCGAACATTCCGCCCCTCGATGACGGGCCCATCGCCCACTGTGTGGCGAACGCCCCTGGTGGACCCATCCACGTGCTATTGACGGACCAGGAAGCCGAGCACATCCCCGGCTGTAATATGGCGTTCCGCAAGGATGCGCTGGAAGCTGTGGGCGGATTCGATCACACCTTCAGGATTGCCGGGGACGACGTGGACCTCTGTTGGCGCCTCCAGCAGCGAGGCTGGACGCTCGGGTTCAGCGCGGCTGCAATGGTTTGGCACCGCAGGCGCAATTCCGTCAAGACCTATCTCAAGCAGCAGAAGAACTACGGGAAAGCCGAGGCTTATCTCGAAAAGAAATGGCCGGAAAAGTACAACGCCGCAGGGCACATTCCGTGGGCCGGGCGACTCTATTTCAAGGGGTTCGAACAACTGCTGGGTTCCCTTCGAGGCAGGGTGTACCAAGGCACTTGGGGTAGCGCCCTTTTCCAGTCCATCTATCAGCCGGCTCCGAATCTCCTTTCGTCGCTGCCCATGATGCCTGAGTGGTACGTCGTGGTGGCTGCACTGACGGGCGTGTCCCTCCTCGGCATCGAGTGGAAGCCCCTCCTCCTGGCAGTGCCGCTCCTCCTGGCCGCGGCGCTTCTTCCGGGAATCCATGCGGTGCTGTGCGGGATGAAGGCGGCATTCCCCGAGAACATCACCTCTCGAAAGGAACTCCTGAAATTGAGAGGCCTAACCGCTCTTCTGCATATGCTGCAGCCCCTGGTCCGCCTCTATGGCCGCGTTCGACTGGGGCTCACCCCTTGGAGAAGGTGTCCCGTCACCGGCGTATCCACACCCCTCCCGCTGCCCAAGACCTTCACGTTGTGGAGTGAGGAATGGAGATCGCCCATCAGCTGGCTCGAATCCCTGGAATCAGGCCTCAAGGCCCTTCGGGCGGTGGTGCTTCGCGGCGGCGACTATGACAGGTGGGATCTTGAACTGCGTGGCGGTCTTTTCGGGAGTGTGCGTGTCCTCATGGCCGTGGAGGAACACGGTGGGGGCAAACAGTTCCTGAGATTCCGCGCATGGCCCCGGTGCTACCCGGCAGCCATGGTCATCACCCTGCTTTTCGCCTTCCTTTCGGCTGGAGCGGCATGGAGTCAGGCCTGGCTCGCCTGTGGCATCCTCAACGTGGTAGCATTCCTCTTCATGCTCCGCATCTTCAGGGAATGTGGCCATGCCATGACGGCCATGAACAGCATCTTCCACCCACTGCAGGACGAGAAGAACAAGTAGTCGGCTCCAAAGACCGTGCACACCCCAGGTTGAGGAATCTCCGTCGACCTGGGTTTTTTTTTGGGTGGGCAGGGATTTGTTGCTCCGCGCATTTGGCCGGGGTGATGCTTGAGTCAGGAAGCATTGTCCGCGGTGTTGCGGGTATTGGACCTCGCCCGGCCCATATTTCTGGCCTGCCCGCATTCATTGCTTGACAGTGAACCGTTGAGAGGCCATTCATGAATGGAATGCCAGTCATCGGCTCTCCACCCCTAGGCCGCTACCCGTACTCAAACGAGCCATCGTTGTCGGGCGCACGTCGTGGCTTGACGCTCCAGCATCGAGAAGGATGGATCCTGCGAGGGTATCCCATGGAGTTTTCCCCGTCAGTGAATGCGGAATACATCGAGAATCAATACCTCGTTTGGAAGTCGGACCCAGGAAGCCTCTCCAGGGATTGGCAACTTTTCTTCCAGGGATTCGACCTGGCCTATGGGGTTGACGCCGGAGCGGCAGCTCTCCCCGAGAGCAAGGCGCTACTCCTCCAATCCAGGGTTGAGATACTCATCCACAGGTACCGGGACATCGGACACCTTTTGTCCTGTCTCGACCCTCTCGTCTCCTGTCCCACAGACCATCCCCTGCTGAATCTCAGCGACATTGGTTTCGAGGAGGACGACCTGGACCGCGTTTTTTCGTCCCCAAGCCTCAAACACGTGAAGGAGGTCACCCTGAGGGACCTTGTGAAGATGCTCAGGGAGACCTACTGCCGGTCCGTCGGGGTGGAGTATATGCACCTACAGGACCCTCAGGAGCGCGCTTGGCTTCAGGAACGCATGGAACCGACTTTCAACCGATCAGAGTTCGACAGGGATGAACGGGTTCGTGTCCTTACAAAGCTTTGGCATGCCGGTCTGTTCGAGCAATTCCTCCATGCCCGATACCTGGGACAAAAGCGGTTCTCCCTGGAAGGGGCGGAGG
The DNA here is from genome assembly GCA_964623165.1 of uncultured Syntrophobacteraceae bacterium. Classification (GTDB taxonomy): domain Bacteria; phylum Desulfobacterota; class Syntrophobacteria; order Syntrophobacterales; family Syntrophobacteraceae; genus JAAYUJ01. The sequence continues at coordinate 29,582 of CAZURN010000011.1, read as the reverse complement.
TCATCGTCCCGATGCTGGACACCCTTGTCCGCAAAGCTGCAGCCCATGGTTCCAAGGAAATCATCCTTGGCATGTCCCACCGGGGGCGTCTCAATGTTCAGGTGAATGTCCTCGGAAAGTCTTACGAAGCGGTCATGTGCGAATTCGAAGAGAACTACGACCCGGACTCCCTGGTGGGTAGCGGTGATGTGAAGTACCACCAGGGATATTTCGCGGACATCGAGATTCCGGGGTACTCGACTGTCCGCGTGGTCCTCGCCCCCAATGCGAGCCATCTGGAATCCGTGAACCCCATTGTGGAGGGCATTGCCAGGGCCCGTCAGCACCATTTTGGAACGGACGGGACAGAACTTGTCCTTCCTGTCCTTCTTCACGGAGATGCCGCATTCGCAGGGGAGGGAATCGTCTCAGAGACGCTGAATCTCTCTCAGCTTGAGGGGTATCGCACTGGAGGGACTCTGCACATCGTGGTCAACAACCAGATCGGTTTCACCACACTGCCGGAGCACGCCCGGTCCACCCGCTACTCCACGGATGTGGCTAAAATGCTCATGGTGCCGATCTTCCACGTTCACGGTGAAAATCCCGAAGCGGCCTTGCATGTGATCACCCTTGCCCTTGAATACCGCAACAGGTTCTGCAAGGACGTAGTCATCGACGTGGTCTGCTACCGTCGCTACGGACACAACGAGGGCGACGAGCCCTATTACACTCAGCCCCGGATGTACACTCGGATCAAGGAGCGGCCTTCGGTTTTCACCCTTTACGGCGAAAGGCTCCAGGAAGAGGGGCTTGTGACCCTGGGTGAGATCAAGGCCATCCAGCAGGGGACGAATCAATGCCTTGAACTGGCTTACAAGGCTGCTCATGAGAGGACCTGTCGCGCTCCTTCCACGCGGTTCTACGAGGGATGGGACGATTGTCTGGAGACGTCTCTCGGGCAGTCCCTTGAGACGGGCGTTCCTGGAGCCCGGCTGGTTGATCTGGCAAGGAAACTCAATGCCAGGCCCGAAGGGTTCACAGTGCACCCCCGATTGGGGCGAATACTGGACCGACGCGTGGAATCCGTTGAAAAGGGCGAAGGAATCGATTGGGCAACGGCTGAAGCACTGGCCTTTGGATCACTTCTCATGGAGGGAGTTCCCATCCGCTTCACGGGCCAGGACTGCCGACGGGGCACGTTCAGCCAGCGGCATGCGGTCCTGGTGGACGTGGAGACAGGAGAACACTTCACCCCTCTGAATGCACTCGATGCCGGGCAGGCTCCGCTTTCCATTCACGACAGCCTGCTTGCTGAAGCGTCCGTGCTCGGTTTTGAATACGGCTATTCCCTCGTTTCTCCCAAGGCCCTCGTCATATGGGAAGCCCAGTTCGGTGACTTCGCCAACAATGCCCAGTGTGTCATCGATCAATACATTGCCTCGGGCGAAGCCAAGTGGGGAAGAAACAGCGGACTCGTCCTGCTACTCCCTCACGGCATGGAAGGACAAGGGCCCGAACACTCAAGCGCCAGGCTCGAGAGGTTCCTGCAACTCTGTGCCGAGGAAAACCTCCGGGTGTGCAATCCTACAACTCCGGCACAGACCTTCCACCTGCTCAGGCGCCAGGTTCGAGACCCTGCTCGAAAACCCTTGGTGGTGATGGCGCCCAAGAGCCTGCTGCGAAACCCATTGGCCGTGTCAACCCTCACTGACATGGTGTCCGGATCCTTCCGTGAGGTGCTCGATGACCTGGAGGCCACGAAATCCGCCGAGAGGATCCTGTTCTGCAGTGGCAAAATATACTTCGATTTGGCGGAAAGGCGCCGCAGGATCGATTCACACCAAACGGCCATCGTCCGTATCGAACAGTTGTACCCCTTTCCTGGACCATTGCTCCTGGATGTCATCTCAGGATACCAGGCAGCACGGTCCTTCGCATGGGTGCAGGAGGAACCGCAAAACATGGGGGCCTGGCGCTTCGTTCAACCACTGGTTGGACCGCTGTTGCGCGGTGAACTCGGGTACGTGGGAAGAGCTGCGTCTGCAAGCCCTGCAAGCGGATACCACCTGATCCACAAGGCAGAGCAGGAAGCCGTGCTTGAGCGCGCGCTCGGGCAATGAGAGCGCACTCCAGTATGGCCGCACCCGAAGCAATGGAAATAGAGGAGCTGTGATGCAACTGGAAGTCAAGGTGCCCGAAGTGGGCGAGTCCGTTCGGGAGGGCATCCTCGCCCAGTGGTTCAGACGTGACGGTGACATGGTTAGAAAAGGAGAACTTCTCTTCCTCCTGGAAACTGACAAGATCACCCTGGAGATTGCTGCGGAAGCAGGCGGAATCCTGAGAATCCTCGCTCCCGAGGGAACCACCGTTGCAGTGGGTTCCGTGGTCGCTGTCCTGGAGTCCGACTCCCCAGACACTCGACTGGCGAGGCCGGGGGAACCAGAGCTGCAAGGCCAGCCGGCGCCTCCAACCCTTTCGGAGGAGGCACCGGCTGCTACTCCCTCACCGCCATCCGGTTCCGTGCCGGAGGTCCCCCTGGTCATTGCGCCATCAGCTCGAAAGATCATGGAAGAAAAGGGCATCGATCCATCCGATATCCAAGGAACAGGACCTGGGGGAAGAATCACTCAGGGAGACGTCCTTCTTTTCCTTGAGTCGACAGGAACGGCCGTTGCCCCTCCGCCGAAGTGGAGCATTCATGAGCCCGTTCCTCTTGCTGCGAATTCTCCCATGCCTCCCCATGGCACACATCCCAAAGAGGCGCTTCCCGGTGAGGAAACCGTAAGGAAACCCATGAGCCCCATTCGCCAGAGGATTGCCGAGCGCCTTCTGGTTGCCAGTAAGAACACGGCATCCTTGACAACGTTCAACGATGTGGACATGAGTCGTATCCAGGAGATGCGTTCGCGCTACAAGGATTCCTTCCGAGAGCGCCACGGGGTTTCGCTCGGAATCATGTCATTCTTTGTCAAGGCATGCGTGGATGCTTTGAAAGCGTTTCCGGAGGTCAATGCATTCATCGACGGGAAGGACATCGTGTATCACAATTACTGTCACATCGGCATCGCGGTGGGGGCCGAGAGAGGACTCGTGGTTCCGGTCATAAGACATGCCGACCGGCTATCGTTTGCCGAGATTGAAGGTTCCATCGCTGAGTTTATCCGAAGGATCAAGGAGAATCGTCTCGAGCTCGCCGACCTGGAGGGTGGCACATTCACCATCACCAACGGGGGGGTATTTGGCTCCCTCCTCAGCACACCGCTCCTCAATGTTCCCCAGAGCGCCATTCTGGGGATGCACCGCATCGACAAGCGGCCCGTGGCCTTGGGCAGTGAAATTGTGGTGCGACCCATGATGTACGTGGCGATGACCTACGACCACCGGATCATCGATGGGAGAGAAGCGGTGTCTTTTCTCAAGCGGATCAAGGAATGCATCGAGGATCCTGAACGGATCATGCTGGAGATATGAAATGCCCGTCATGACGAAATATGATCTCGTGGTCGTCGGGGCGGGACCTGGCGGCTACGTGGCAGCCATCCGGGCTGCCCAATTGGGTATGAAGGTCGCCTGTGTGGAGCGAATGCCACAGCCCGGAGGGGTTTGTCTCAACGTGGGGTGCATTCCCAGCAAATGTCTCCTTGACTCGAGCGAGAATTATGATCTTGCCAGGAACCGCCTGGCCTCTCACGGCGTTGAAGCAGAGAAAATCCGCTTGAACCTGGCCGCCATGATGGCGAGGAAGGACCGGGTGGTGCAGGATCTCTGTAACAACGTAAGGAGTCTGCTCGAGGGAAATGGGGTATCGCTCATCCAGGGAAGTGCGCGACTCACCGGACCGATGACGGTCGCTGTCTCTCCAGCTTCAAACCAGGCATCCGGTGAATCCACCGGGTTGGAGGCCGGGGCGATCTTGCTGGCCACAGGGAGCGAACCCATTGAACTCCCGAACCTGCCTTTCGATGGCAATCAGATCATCGGGTCCACGGAGGCCCTCTCCCTCGACTCGGTCCCCGAGCATCTGGCCATTGTGGGGGGCGGCTACATCGGCCTGGAGCTGGGCTCTGTCTGGCAAAGGCTCGGATCGAAGGTGACGGTCATCGAAATGATGCCCTCCATCGCCGGCCTCCTGGATGGTCAGCTTTCCCGAGCCCTCTACCGGCTCCTTGGACGCCAGGGGATGGAATTCAAACTGAACACTCGGGTGGTCAGGGCCGATGCTGATCCGCAGAAGACCGTACTTCGCCTGCAAACTGAAAATGGCGAGGAGACTCTTGCATGCGACAAGGTCCTTGTGGCCGTGGGACGACGTCCCTTGACCCGCGGTCTGGGATTGGAGGAAGCGGGAATTCGCCTCCATCCGCGGACCGGGCACGTGGTCGTGGATGTCCAATACCGCACATCAGTGCCATCGGTCCTTGCCATCGGCGACCTCGTTGAAGGGCCGGCCCTGGCCCACAAGGCCTCCGCCGAAGGGATCGCCGCGGTTGAATGCATGGCCGGCCTCCCGGGAGAAGTGAACTACGATGCCATACCTGCCGCGGTATACACCTCCCCTGAGGTGGCCTGCGTGGGCATGACTGAGGAACAGGCGCGCTGGCGCCTTGTGCCGCACTGTGTGGGAATCTATCCTTTCAGTGGAGCAGGACGGGCTCGATGCATGGGAGAGTCCGATGGATTCGTGAAGCTCATTTTCCACTCCGTGACAGATCGGCTGCTGGGAGCCCATATCATTGGCCCTCGGGCATCAGACCTGATCGGGGAGTGCGTTCTGGTGATGCAGGCCAATGGGACCTCAAGGGACATTGGAGGAACGGTGCATGGGCATCCCACCTTTTCGGAAGCCCTCAGGGAAGCGGCCCTTGCATCCCGCAAATGTTCCATTTACGCTCCGTGAGGATGAGTTGGCCATACCCGCGAACTTGGGCTATCATCAGGCGGAATCCTGAAAATCCGATGGACGGCCAGGCCGTTGCGGGTAAGACTGACCTCGCCAAGCCCGTGAAGCTAACGACGGCAGGCACACCACGGGAGGGCGGCGCACTCATCCATCATGCTTGGTACAGGGCAGCGTCGCCTGCACGGCGACACAAATTTCATTGACCTTCATGTTTTCCATCTTACAGATAGGCACTCAATGGGACACTCTCGGCTGAAGATCATCGTCACTGGCATGGTTGGCTTGTATCCGGTTGGTGGAGTAGCATGGGACTACCTCCAGTACATCGTTGGGTTCGCCCGCCTCGGCCATGATGTTTACTATCACGAGGACACCTGGAGCTGGCCTTACCAGCCCATCGAGAAGACACACACTGCCGACGGCTCCTATTCAGCGGCATATCTCCGTGATTTCTTCAACGCCTATGCTCCGGAGCTGGCTGACCGGTGGCACTACCTTCACCTTCACCAAGAGAGCTTCGGAATGAAGCGGGACGCCTTCGATGCGGTTGCCGCCACCGCAGACATATTTCTCAATGTGAGCGGTGCCTGCATGATTCCCGAGAACCTTTCCGGGAGCTGTGTGAAGGTCTTTCTGGATACCGATCCGGGATACAACCAGATCATGCTCAGCGAGCGGCTTGATTGGTCAGAGAACGTGGACCGCTGGTGTGCAAGCGTGGCAGCTCATGACCGGCACTTCACCTACGCTGAGAATATTCACGGCTCCGATTGCATCGTCCCAAAGCTGGCCTTCAACTGGAGAACCACGCGCATGCCCGTTGTGCTTGACCTCTGGGAATCCATCGCGGCAAATCCGCCTTCGGCCATCTCCCCGTGGACCACCATCATGACCTGGAACAACTTCAAGGGAAAACTCATCTACCAAGGCGTGGAGTACTTCAGCAAGGGGACTGAATTCGAGAAGATCATGGATCTTCCCCGGCAGGTCAACGTGCCTTTCAAGGTGGCTGTCGGCGGAATCAAGGCGCCTGTCGAACTCCTGGCCCGTTCCGGGTGGCAGGTGGTCGACGGGCCGGAAGCCACGGTCACTCCTGCCATGTACCAGGATTTCATCGGTGCCTCCAGGGGTGAGATCTCGACGGCAAAGCAGGTCTATGCGGCCATGCGGACCGGGTGGTTCAGTTGCCGCTCCGTCTGCTATCTCGCTGCCGGGAGGCCCGTCATCGTCCAGGACACCGGTTTCACCTCGGTGATTCCTCCCCGCGACGGACTCCTCCCGTTCACCACCCCGGAAGAGGCCAAGGCAGCCATCGAGGCCGTGGAAGCAGACTGTGTCAGACATGCTCGAGGGGCACGAGCTGCTGCCGCGGAACACTTCGATTCCAACAAGGTTCTCGGCCGCTTCATTGAGGATGTGTTCGCCTCCGGTTGATGATACGGTTATTGCGGTGGGGGCGGCTTTCACAGGATTTGCGCCTCTTGCGCCAGTTTGATGAATCTACGGATCTTGGTGGCCCACTCTGAAAGGAAATAGGGGAATTGGTCATGGCGAATGCAAAGCCTCCCAAGGGGAAGATCATCGTGTTCGGCATCATCTTCTGGTATCCACTGGCCGGAGTGACGTATCAGTTTCTACACTACCTCATCGGCTTGCGCCGCCTTGGCTATGACCCATACTATGTCGAAGACTCAGGTCGGTGGATTTATGATCCATTGAGCTTCGAATTCTCCCCGGACGCATCTGCTAATATCGCCGCCGTTGCTCCCATTCTGGAGGCACACGGATTCGCCGATCGGTGGGCGTTCCGCGGCAGTTATCCGGGAGGCAGGTGTTACGGAATGACCGAGGAACAGCTTCTGCACCTCTATCGGGAAGCGGACGCATTCTTGAACGTGACAGCCTCGCAGGAACTGCGTGAGGAGCACATGGCCTGCCCACGCAGGATTTACGTGGAATCGGATCCATTCGCAGTGCAGATCAAGGTGGCCCAGGGGGATGAGCCGACCATCAAGGCTCTCCAAGCTCACGACACCCTCTTCACGTTCGGCGAAAACCTGGGAGCTCCCGACTGCGATGTTCCTGTGGAACAGTTCACGTGGCTTCCAACGCGCCAGCCCGTTGCCCTGGAACTTTGGGACAACCCACATCCTCCCGCCCCCGGCACCGCTTACAGCACTATCACCACATGGCACAACAAGGGAAAGAACATCGAATGGCGCGGGGAGACCTGGTACTGGACCAAGGACCGTGAATTCAGGAAGTTCATAGACCTGCCGAGGCGCCGAAACGTCAGGTTTGAGCTCTCCCTGGAGATAGACGAGGAGACTCGTCAGCTTCTCAACGGAAACGGCTGGAGCACTGTGCGCTCCCTTCCCATTTCCCAGGACATCAATCGTTACCGTGATTACATCCAGCAGTCCCGGGGAGAATTCACCGTGGCTAAAGACCAGGTGGTGCGGCCTTTGACCGGCTGGTTCAGTGACCGAAGCTGCAGTTACCTCGCCGCATCCCGCCCGGTCATCACCCAAGAGACAGGCTTCAGCAAATACCTCCCGACGGGCAAGGGTCTCTTCGGCTTCAACAGCATGGACGATATCCTGGCAGCAGTCGATGTCATTGAGTCCGACTACGAAGGGAGCTGCCGGGCAGCAAGAGAAATTGCCGCCGAGTACTTCGCGGCGGAGAAGGTTCTCGGAAGCCTCATGGAGAGAGCCGGACTGTGAGCGCACCGTTCGGTGAAACCGTCAAAGCACGGCTTTCCTGGATCGACATCACCAAAGGGATCTCCATCCTCTGGATTGTTGCTTTCCATTTTTTCATCGCCTACGCCGGTGAACGCTACCCTTGGCCCCTCAAATTCACCGCCCTGCCCTCCTTTGTCTCCCAGTCTTCTCCCAGCTCAGTTTGGGAGATTCTTCTTCGCAGTCTCGACGCACTCTTGGCGGCTGTTTTTCAGCGAGGCTCACAGCCTGTTGGCGTTTTCGTGGTCATCAGCGGGTTCGGCTTGACCTACAGCCTTGCCCTGATCCCTAAGCCGGAGATGGGTTGGCTCAACTGGTACAAGCGGAGGCTCTTGCGGCTCCTTCCCATGTACTGGCTGGCACACGTGGTTTGTATCGTGTCCCCTTTCCTTTACCTCAAGGATCCCATCGACTGGCGTTTCGTCATGAGCTTCATGGGCAACCGGGTGATTCCCGCCGACGTGATGTTCTATTACTTGGTGCCCGCATGGTGGTTTTTCGGGCTGCTCGTCGAACTCTATCTCGTCTTCCCACTGCTGTTTGTACTCATGCGGAAACTCAACCCTGTGCGGTTCTTCATAGTTTGTGCCGCATTCACAGTTGCGAGCCGCTATGTCCTCCAGGATATCCTCCATGCTCATGGAAACTGGTCTCAGGGGGCCTTTTTCGGGGCAAGGCTATGGGAGTTCGCCGCGGGCATGGTGCTCGCGCATTATTACAGGCACTCCCCTGCCGCGACGGAGGCGTGTTTCTTTTCGTCCGCAACGCTGTTGGGAGGGATTTGTGTCTATGTCCTCGGCAGCTACAGCTACCAGCCGGTTTTCACCTATACCCTCACAGACGCTTTCATCGGCGTGGGCCTGTTTGTGATCACCACCCACATGGCAAACTGGATCTCACGTGTGCCGGGAGTCCGATCGATCCTGGCCTCAGTGGGGGCCTACTCATATGGGCTTTATCTCCTTCATCAGCCTTATGTCATGGCCTGCGGGGAGCTGCTCAGGCCATTCGGCATGGCCACCTATGTGCTCTTCGCATCGGTGGTCATTGCGCTCATCAGTGTGGTGTCGATGCATGTGGAAATGTGGGTGAACCGCATTGCCGGGGCCATTCTGGACCATTAGAGGTCGGTCGCATCGAGCTTGCCAGCCACACGCCGGTGAGGTGTTGTCGCAGGGGCAGTTGTGCAACCATCCTGCAGACATGGCCTTGCGCCCTTGTGACGCCCATCTGAAGCGAGGCCGCTGCATCCCTGGACCCCCCCCAGCTTGGTGGGAGGGGTGTCGGTCAAGCGTCCACAATCATATCGCTTTTCAACCCCACCCAGCCTCCCCAACCAAAGGAGGAGGTGAAAGCGGGGACTTTTTCAGACGGAAACCAAGACACAGCAGGCCCGAAGCCCAGACCCCATATCAACCCACTGGCTTCCCTAATTCCTGAGGAGGGCAAACTCTTTGCCGACGGCCTGGCCAGCCATGCTGCCCGCTTTCTTTTCAGACGCGTTCTGCAGCAGGACGGTCCTCATGGAAGCCGGGTCTCCCAAGCTCTTCAGGGACGGCTCTCCCGACCAAGCCATGGTCATTTCCCCATAATAGGTTTCGAGAAGGATGTTCATGCGCAACTTCGCGCCAGCCTCAAGTCTCTCCTTGTCCAGCCAGGCCGCAGGCAGGAAAGCCTCAACGGCCATGTGCGGGAGAGACTTGGTCAACCGTTGTACATGCCCGTCAACGGCAAGAGGCTCGACGCGCCTGCCTTCGTCATACCTGAACAGCCTGGGGCCAATGTCAAACCCATCAGGGAAGCGGGAATCCTTGTGGGGCACAAGGTGTATTCCGAAGTGCTTCCTGATCCCGTCACACTCCACAAGTACATGAATCTGGAAAGTCTCCTCGAGAGGAAATTCCCCGGTGAAGTAAAGGAAGTCTGGGTCCACGAAGGTGTTGGCGATGGCGGCCAGGTAAAGACCATCGGGAGACCAGGTGAGGTGCACGTCACCAAACGGGATGTAAGGTTCCAGTGCCTGGAATCCTACCACCCGCGTGGTCTCCTTGTCCCAGTCCAGGAGCGATTGATCCCTCACATCCGGGGCCCGATCCGCTCTGACGATCTCATAGGTGCCGTCGTTGGAGGCGTCTTTCGTGGGGGTCACTGCAAGCAGCAGGCCCCGCTTCTCCATGCTCTCGCTGTGGATGGACTCCAATTGGGGATTCAACAATGCAAACATCTCGGTGACTTCCTCATAGGGACGGTCCCTGGTATCGATGAGGCCCATGTTGTAGTCCTCACCGTCCTCTCGCCCGCCGAAGGGTTCGTCATAGAGCTGGAACCAGTGAGCCCCCACCACGTTAGGAAAGGATGCCATGTTCCGCAGGGCTGCTGCAGCTCCCCTGGCCCGTTCCGCCTGGGTTGCAACCGTCATGAGATGGCCGGGTTTCGGGTGGGCGTTCCGCGCTGTTTCGTTGAGGTTCCCGCTCCGATTTTCCTCGGCTGCATAGAAGAACTCCGTCACCAGAACAGGTTTCCTGGAGAGCATTCGAAGTCCGTTGAAATAGTAAGGGGCAACCCAACCGTCGGGAACATCGACATTGTAATTGGTTGAAATGACGTCGATGTTGTCGCCCATGGCACGGATGGCGTCCTGGTGGTAGTAGAGGGGGAGACGGTCGCCGAGGACCAAGGCCCCTGGATGTGCCTTGCGGATTGCACCGAACATGAGTTCGTAGTAGCGTTGGGCGATGAGGAACATGAATCGGTCCACCACACGGATTCCATCCCCTCCAGGACGGAGTTTCATGGAGGCTCCCGTCTTCTTGAGATCCTGAAAGCTATTTATCCCCTCTCCGGGAACCCAGTCTTTTTTCAGTTCCTCCCAGCGTCCACCATATGCGTCCACCAGGGTTTGCCACAAGACCCGCTTGGTATGGTTGCTCCATTCGCGCTTCAGGAACCATTGAAACAGGGGGGAATTCCACCAGCCGACTTCGTTGTCGGAGAAATAACCGAGGAGCCGTGGGTCATTCCTGTAAGGGGCAGTGAGTCTCTCAGCCCATTCCGCCACTTTCCCCTGCATGGCCGGGTCAAAAGGGTCGAACCAGTGGAACTCGGCGTTGCGCCCCAATTCCAGATCCACGGTCAGGCAATGGCCAAGCTCCGGTGACGGGTCCGACCATCCGCCCAGCGTATTGAATCCCCAGGCCCTGAGACGCTCCGATGCGGACCGGCGCCAATCCGCAATGGAAGCATAGTGATTTCCCCAATAGAAAGCCACGTTCTCGCGGGTCTTCTCTGTCTCCTTCCAGCCGTCCACCAGGTTGACCCCCTTGGAAAAAACACGCTTTCCCTCGGGTGTCACCAGCCACTGAACTCCTCGCTCCTCCACGGTGGTCCACCCCGCAGCAAGCGATTCTCCGACGCCGCGAAAAAGGCTGCCTATCCATAGCATGGCCACAATCAAACAGGACAGGAATACCCGCCTCGTGATAGGCCGGTTTGGAATGGAACGGCTCTCGACTCCATCAACGAGTATTCGTGCTTGAAACATGAAGTGGTCTTTCATTCTTCCTTCTTTGCGCTCTTTTTATTTCAGGTCAAGACGGGGTCAACCACGGCAAGCCGTCGCCGAGTCTCACATGGAGATCCGTGCTGGTTCTACAGGCCGCAGTGTGAACGATCAAATGATGGGAATGTCTCATGTACTCGGACGGTTGAAGGGAGCGGCGTATTCCTGGGGCACCGCAAGGATCTGGGTGGGCTCTAGGCGTCCAAAGACTTCCCTGTGGCGAATGTAAATCCTGAAAAAACCTCCCAGCATCTCGAACTGCGACTGATGAGCCGCCAATGCCCGTGCCTTTCGGCCAAGCTCCGCGTTGGTGAGGGGCAGACTCGCCCAGCGGGTCGGCGACAGCAGGCGCGCGCCTGCAAGGGTGCCGGCGATTCCCGCCTTCTTAATGGTCCTCAGCCAGCTCTGGGATTCAGGATAGCTCACGAAATGCACCAGGTAGGTCAGCACCTGTGTGTTCTGAAAGGCCATGTTCCCCGTTTCGTTTAACCTTCTGAGGCTGTCCATGACGAAAACACCGGTACACGCGTGATCGGGATGCTGGTCCCGGGGATCCGGGATCACAACCCAATCCGGCGTGAATTCGTTCAACAGTCGACTGATGGTCGTTTGAAGGTCGGAACCGGCATACTTGGCCCAACGGCTGAACGATTCCTCGTACGGCGGGTGATCGGTCTGGGTATATGGTGAGGTGTACGGCGTGCGCCTTGACCAGTATGAAGTCCAAAGCTCGTCGATGCCATCGTCGGGAAAGCCCAGGAAAAGGGCGTCCTCCGGAGAGAGCCCCAGCACACAGAGAGCGTGCCGGGCCTCTTCCTGCCGCATTTTCCCGTACTCGATGAAGTCTCCCGATGATGGCTTGGCTGCAGGCTTACGGCTGGCGAGGGCTTCTTTGTAACCGTCACCATTCGTCATGAAAACGACCTGAACCGTCCCGTCGTTTTCCAGGACCCTCTGGATGAGCCCGCCTGCGCCAAGGGTTTCATCGTCAGGATGCGGGGAAAAGACCATCATCCGTATCCCTTTCGGTACTTGAAGGTCCCTCGGGGAATTGACCGTCTCCGAGAGGGATGCCTGGCCGGGCGCGGTCCTTTCAAAGCGGGATCCCAGGGATGCTGTATATCGGGGTGCCACGTAATCATGAACTGCGAGCTCCGACACACGATTCTTTCGATAAAGCTCCACATCCTGGTTGGGTGAGATGTTTGTCGCTGGGAGAAGTGCGAGGATCACAACCGCCGACACTGCAATCCAATTTCTCATCGACTCCACCTCGAAGGAACGCTCAAGTTCAGCCCAATTCGACAACCCGGGCAACCCTGACTGTTTGAAACACAACCGGTGAGACCGCATCCAACCAATAAGTCGCAAAAACGGTCGCATGACTGTAGCGCAAAGCAGCCTAAAGCAAAAATCGAACCAATTGATGGCAAGGAGGCTAAAGGAATGGTGCTTGTTTCTTGTCCCGATTCCGGTGTGAGCTGAAGGGCCAGACTCCCCCTTCTTCCGCCGACCATGCAGAGGGAAATGCAAAGGATCCATTTCACCATGGACAAGGGACACCGAAAGGGGACAAATTCTCCCATCGGTCCTTATAGTGCAAATTCCGCCATCGCGAAAGCAAAAATGGTAACCAGGCGGACATTGTGCGCCAAGTCCCGACTGGGACAGATCAGAACCACCAGTCGTCCTATTCGAGGCCGAACTGCGTCTTGTACAGGGAGGCAAAGAAGCCACCGGCCCTTACCAATTCATCGAAGCTGCCCTGCTCCACGATCTCGCCGGACCGAAGGACCAGGATGAGATCCGCCTCCCTGACAGTGGACAGCCGGTGGGCGATGATGAATGTGGTGCGGCCGACGATGAGTCGATTCAGGCCCTCCATGATGGCGGCTTCCGTCTCGGCATCGACGGAGGAAGTGGGTTCGTCAAGGATCAGTATGGGTGCGTCCCGCAAGATGGCACGTGCAATGGTGATCCGCTGTCTTTCACCCTCGGACAGGGTGGCTCCCTGCTCCCCCACCAGCGTGTCATAGCCCTTGGGCAGCTTCACAATGGAGTCATGGATCCTCGCAAGACGGGCTGCCGACGTGATCTCCTCTTCAGTGGCCTTGGTCCTCCCATAGGCGATGTTCTCCCGAATGGAGATGGGAAAGACCAGCGGAGGCTGAAGCACCATAGAGATTTGTCTTCTGAGGGACTTGAGCTGGAATTCCCTCAGGTCCGTGCCGTCGATGAGGACTCGTCCCTGCAAGGGATCGTAGAACCGGGGAATCAGGCTGACCAGGGTGGACTTTCCAACTCCCGTCGGCCCGACGATGGCCACTCGCTGCCCAGACTTCACGTGGACCGAAATCTTCTTCAGGACTGGTTGCCCCTCCACATACTGGAACGAGACGTCCTCCAGGACGATTTCGCCCCGCGTGCCCTTTTCGGGGAATACCCGGGAGCCGTCTTTCATGTCCCGCTCGACGTCGAGGATCTCGAAAACCCGCTGGACCCCGACCTTTGCCCCCTGGATGATCCCCCAGGTTTGGGTGATGGTGTTGATGGGCGCATACAGCGATGCGAGATAGGTGGTGAAGATCACGATTTCACCGACGGTGAGCGAACCCGAGAGGACATGCCTCGCGCCGAACCACACCACAAAAGCGGTGCCCAGGGCCATGACCACGTTGACGACGCCGGAGTAGAACGTCTGCAGCGTGAAGAGGCGCAGACTCGCATCGAGGCTCTGGACACTGGCGGACATGAACCTCCTGTGTTCCTCCTCCTCCTTGGTGAAAGCCTGGATGATCCTCATGGCCGACATGGCCCGCTGAACCACCGAATACACCTCACTCTCCTGCTCCCGGGCCCGCGTCGCGGCCAAGGTGATCTTGTTGCTGAGGAGGGTGATGGTGAGGAAGAGAGCCGGGCAGACGCTGAGGGCGAGCAAGGTCAGCTGCCAGTCCAGTTTCACCATGACGAAGAACATGCCGCCCAGAAGGGCGCCGGCGGTCACAATGGGGAACACCCCGTTCATGGTGAGGCTCTGAATGGCGTATGTGTCTGCGGTGACCCGGTACATGAGGTCGCCCACCTGTCTTCTGCTGTGAAAGGCAAGGGAGAGTCGCTGCAGGTGGCTGTATAGGTTGCTTCTGAGGTCATTGACCATCCGCTGACCGATCTTGATGGTCGTATAGTTGTTCAACAGAGTCAGCCCGCCCAGCAACAGGTAGATGAGAACCAGGGCCAGACAGGACAGAATGAGGATCGTGTCCCCACTAATCGACTGGGCGAATTTCCAGGGGACCGGCTGGGATGACAGGACATGATCGATGACGATCTTTAAGGGCCAGGGTTTCAATATCTCACAGAGGCTGATGAGGAAAACCTGACCCAGGGCGATCAAGAAAGGAAATCGGTATGGCCAAAGGTACCTGAGGACCTCTCGTCTCATATGCGCCGACCACCTATGCTAAAGCGGGAAATGTGTGAGCCTGTCCCAAAAGTCATCAAACTCCACCAATGCCCATACAGTCTGACAGTTGCGCGATATCTATCCGAACACACCCAGAGAATCAACTGCAATCTTTGCCCGGATCTGCAGGGAAAATCCTCCTTTTACGAAGGAGCCCGGGTCTCCATACTACAGACACTATTGCGGTCCTGCGCAAGACCCGGTACATTGTCCTCTCTCTTCATGGTAATGTCAGGCATTCCTGATCACGGAGGCACCTCCGGCGGCCATTTCTGTCCCAGCCAGCGCCCTGCGCCGCGCGCCATGAACCATTTGGCGCGGCACCGCATCATGGCATGCAAGGAGATGCTCCCAGGCGGCTTGTTCACCAATTCAGTGGAGGTCAACCATGACTCGCGCCGTCTTATGCATATTTGCTGCGCTCACCCTGACGGTCACTGGCTGCCTCACCACCGGGACGACTCCCACCGGGGAAGGACCCTTCCAAGGCCCGGGTTTGGGTGAGTTCATGGGCAGCATCTTCGGAAAACTCAAGGGGAAGGATACGGAGGAGGCAGGTGCGGTCCCTGCGGGGAAAGCCGGACCTGAGTCTCTCAAGGCGATACTGGATCAAGAGGAGCAGGCACTGACGCAGCGGTTCGCCGATGCGGGAGGGGTGAGCGTGCAGCGCCTGGACGACGCTGTCGCCATCGCCTTCATGTCTGATACCTTCTTTGATGTGGATGCGTCGGATATCAAGCCGGACTCTTCCAAGGACTTTGAGTATCTTGCCGATTTGTTGAAGAGATTCCCCGAGTCCCGCGTCGAGATCAGCTGCTTCACGGACAGCAGCGGTTCCGAGCAGCACAACCTCACCCTCTCCCAGCAACGAGCACAAGCGGTGGCAGAATTCTTGATCCGAAGTGGCGTCGACTCATCACGTATAGACTTCCACGGATACGGGGAGACGAACTTTGTCGCTTCCAACGCTACGGAAAACGGAAGGAAGATGAACCGGCGCCTTATGTTCATCATCATTCCTGGTGGTGTGCAGTCGTTACGGAATCCTCCCGTCCGGAAAGACAGCCCTTCGACGTTCTCCATGAGGCTCCAAGAGGGATTGACCATCTCCTGAACCGGACTTGACACTGAGCCAATTGGAGCCGTTGCCATCCCCGGACTTGATCCGGGTTGCACCGGCATGACCAGGGGTTGGTGTCGAATTCGCTTAACCCAGGAGGGACGCATGGCTTGGGTTTCTGGACTCGACGCAGATCGACGATCCCCTCCTTCACTGGCGATTTCCCGCCTCAGCCTGCGCGGATGGAGCTTCAAAGGTTCGTTGCAGCGCACGAGACGGTGTGATACGTACGCTCCAAGTGTCAAAATGTCAAAATCCAGGACTGGATGTCTTGCCGGAAGGATATGCGATGTACCTGGAATTCTATGGCTTCTCTGAAGAGCCCTTCACACTCAGCCCCGATCCCAGGTTCCTGTACCCGGCCCGCAGCCATTTTGAAACACTCTCCTCCATGATTTCCGCCATCAAGGAAAAGAAGGGCATCGTGGTCGTCACGGGCGAGGTGGGACTGGGTAAGACCATATTGATCTATGCCCTCCTGAAAGACCTCAGCGAGAAGATCAAGACGGCTTTCATCTTCAATCCGGGGCTCGAATTCAAAGACCTCCTCAAGAGCATTCTGCGCGATTTGGACGTGCCCTTCGGAGCCCGGGAAGAAAACCTCCTCTCCCTCATGGCCCGGTTTCGGGAATACCTCAACGCGAGGCTCAAACAGGACGAGATTGTGGCCGTGATTATCGATGAGGCTCAGAATCTGAATGATGAGGCACTGTTGGCCTTGAGCAGGTTTTGCAGCCCGGACGTTCCCACCGGAAAGGTCCTTCAGATTCTGCTCGTTGGACACCCGGAACTCGAGGCGAAACTGAACGGGGCCTCCTTAAAGGCCATGAGCAACCGGGTGAAAGTGCGCTGCCGGCTCTCTCCTCTGACCCGTGAGGAAGGAAGGGAGTACATTGAACACAGACTCAGACTTGCGGGCCGTGAGTTGTCCGAGGTTTTCAGGTCCGGGGTTGCAGACATCGTCTGGCAATTTGCACAAGGAGTTCCGAGGGTTATCAACCTGCTGTGTGACCGGGCCTTGTTGTATGGGTACACCAAGTCCAGCCCTTTCATCGACGCAAGGCTCATCCGGGAAGCCATGAAGGATTTGGAACACCTTCGAGTCGGCAAGACCGGGGGATTTGGTGCCTTTCTTTCCTTGAAAGAATCCCGTCACCGAATCCTTCGCATCAGCTTCATTGCCCTTTCGGTCCTGGTTTTCCTGTTCTCCTTGGCCTTGATGGTGATGATGGTGTTTCAGAAATGAAGATGGAAAAACCCTGCGAGGATGGTCTTATAAGGAGTTGCAGTCAAGATGGTGTAGCACAGTAGTTTGTACTCGTCGTATCTGCTACGCCCACGAGGGGCCATGCCACGTTTGTGACTCTGCCGCGTATGATCTTGAGCAGCCCAGCATCAAAAGACGATCTTCAACAGGAAAAAACCTGCCAGGGCCAACAGCGAATAAGCCCACAACATGTACGTTATTTTCATGATGACGGGACTGTTGGTGAAATGATCCATCAGTTTTCCGAATGAGCCTTCCGCCGGTTGCCGCTTGCCCGGTCTCTGGCCGTCCAATATGGCCGAAACCCCCTCCACCACGCCCGCATCCACGGTTTTTTTCGAGAGGGCACAACCGGCCGACAGGGCCACGGAACAGAGGATATTGATGTCACGGGGAACACCGCCGCTGGTCTTGCAGATCAAATCTGCGGCATCCGGGGTGAACACCTCCGACACGTCCTTTCCGACCATGCCGAGCCTGTGCTTGATGTACTGGCGAGTTTCCGCCTCATTCAAAGGCTCGAGCCTGCACCTCGTGGAAATCCTCTGCAGAAGCTGTCTCAGGTTGCTGGAACTGAGTTTTTCCTCCGTCTCAAGATTCCCCACAAACATTTCCTGCACCACCCCCTGCCCGGGCCTTCTCGGATCGGGATTGGCCAGAAGACGCAACTCTTCCAACGCGTTTTCGTCCATGTCCTGAGAGTCATCCACGCAGATCAACAGGGTTTCTTCAGCCGAGGAAAGCTGATACAAATATTCGCTGAACTGCCACAGCATGGAGCTCTTGGTGCGTTCCTCCGGGAAAATTCCCAGGTGCCGAAGGATCCCTTCCAACAGATCCTCGAAAGCTTTGGAAGGTTCAGTGATGAGGACGGTCCGGATCTTGGAATCGAGCATAGGCAAGAGTTGCTGGATCAGCGTTGTCTTCCCGGTCCCTGTTTCACCCGTGACCAGGGAAAAGCCCTTCTTTGCCTTGATCCCATGCAACAGGGAATCCAAAATGCGGCTACGGCTCTCGGGCAAACACAGGAACCTGGAAGCTGGACGCGGGGCGAAGGGTTCTTCCGAGAAGCCGTAAAATTCCTTGACCATCGTCTCTCCGTTTGCCAATACCGGGATTCAAGGCTCTCAGGCTGCACAAGCCCTTTGGATACTTAGGTAAATCGATGCTACCAGACACATTGAATGAGTCAAGCAAAATTCCAAATCGGGCATCTTCCTTCCCCTCCTTCAACTCCCCCCTGCAGGGGATGGGAACCGCAAGGTTTCGCCCAGCCCCCGCCGGGGAGATGCTGGGTGTGGGGTGAACCAATCGGGCAGACAGAGGTATTTCATTGGGTCTGGCCCGTGAATTGCCCCAATCTATAGGGCGATATTTTGATGTCTGTGCACCGTGGCCTTTCTTAGACATCTGGACGGGCGCAAGCCCTCAGGCACAAGGCAGGATCGCCAGGATCGCGGCGATTGGGAGACACCTCTTGCATCACAAGACTTTGTGAGTCGTCTCATGGTTGACCATCGGCTGGGACCAATCCTCAAGGATCTCTGCGAAAGAAGTGTTGCAGGAGGCGGTTTTGCGTCTTTTCCTGGCGGCGACTACCGAGTGGATGCGACAGCATGGGCAAGCCTTGCGCTCGCTTGGACCAACTGGGAGCCAGGCCTTCTGGAAAAGGCCCGATCACGCCTCACACTCGAACAGGCTGACGACGGCAGGGTGAGCATCTCTCCGAACCATCCTGACGCCCACTGGCCGACGGCTCTCGCAATTCTTGCATGGCATCATGGCTTGCCGTCACATCGTGAAGCCCAGTCGCGCGCCGTTCGATATCTCATTGAGACCAGCGGCGTTCACTGGCCGAAGGTCGACAGGGCACCGGTCGCCCACGACACGTCCATCCGCGGCTGGCCATGGATCGACAAGACCCATTCATGGATTGAACCCACCGGCCTCGCCGTCATGGCATTGAGAGTCGCTGGGCATGGAAGCCACGATCGGGTCAGGGAAGCATCGCTCATGCTTCTTGACCGCCAGCTCCCGAAGGGCGGCTGGAACTACGGAAACACCATCGTTTTTGGCAACGAGCTGCTTCCCATGCCCGACACCACCGGAGTGGCTCTGAGCGCACTCAGTGGAAAGACGCCGCGGCAATCCGTCACTCGGAGTTTACAATACCTGGCCAATGAAACCATGCGATCACGGACACCTCTCTCCCTCGGATGGGGACTCCTCGGCCTCGGTGCTTGGGGGGAATACCCGAAGGCCTCCCTAGGTTGGGTCCTCGAGACCCTCCAGAAACAGGAGCAGTTCGGCCCTTTTGATACAACCTTGTTGAGCCTTCTCGTGATTGCCTCATCCACGGACAGGGGGCTCGTCGCGGGAATGGCCCGAGACGGGGATTGATCAATGGGAGGTGTGAATCTATTGACCTGCACGAGAGGCCTGTCCCGTAGAAGTTTCCTTGCAGGGCTCATTCTTGGGGGTACTTTCGCATTGAACGGGCTCTGGCTCCTTCGAAGACTCACGGAACGCGGTTTGAGAGCAGACACCTTCATTGCGAGGGGCCTGAACTACGACGTCGATCTTGCTTCGATCATCCGTTCAGGACTCTGGGAACTGGGAGTGACAGATAAGGATGTCGCCGGAAAGAGGATCCTTCTTAAGCCCAATCTGGTGGAACCACGCCTGGAGGCCGCTCACATCAATACTCACCCATTGGTTGTTGGAGGCGCTGCGGAGGCCTTTCTATCCATGGGAGCCGCACGGGTGGTGGTGGCCGAGGGGGCTGGACACTGCCGGGATTCCATGCTGGTGTTGGAGGAGTCCGGGTATGCCGATGTACTCCATGTGGACAGAGTCCCGTTTGTGGACCTCAACTATGACTGGGGCTACGAGGTTGCCAATGCGGGCGGGCGCACCCGCCTCAAGACCTTCACTTTTCCCAGTCTCCTTCGCCAGGTCGACTGGGTCATCTCAATGCCCAAAATGAAAACCCATCACTGGACAGGCGTCACCCTCTCCATGAAAAACCTTTTTGGGCTCATGCCGGGCATCTTCTATGGCTGGCCCAAGAACATTCTCCATCACCACGGGATCGACAAGGCCATATTCGACATCAATGCCTCGTTCCAGCCTGACCTGGCCATTGTAGACGGCATCGTGGGCATGGAGGGTGATGGACCCATCATGGGTGAACCTCGTCAGGCGGGGGTGATCGTCATGGGACGGAACCTCGCGGCGGTGGATGCCACCTGCGCCCGAATCATTGGAGTCGACCCAGACAGGATCGACCACCTGGCTCAGGCTTCGGGCCGGCTTGGCCCCATTCGGGAAGCACACATTACTCAGCGCGGAGAAACGATCGCCTCGGTGAAAACACAATTCAAACTGCTCAAAGCGATCCCTGCTCACAGACACATCCTGCTGTGATGGTATGCAGACATTGATCAAATGGCTCAGCAACGAATAGGGCGCTGAAAGGCCTTGGCTCGGACAGGAAGGCCGTGCCTCGCCAAGGAGGCCGCATGAGAAACCACGATTCCGACAGAGAACCCAATGCATGGACCAGTGCGAATCACTCATCCCGTGACTTGAAGGAGGGAGCAAGAACGCGGCGGAGTGTCATAGGACTCTGTGATCATGCCTCTATCCAAGGAGTGGGGTTTGATACAAGACATCATACTGAGATTTCAATAGTGTCTCGATGGTCGCTCTCCGGGGAAGGATTACTGGAGGCCGCCTCAAGAACATTCCTTAATGGGTCCAAGGCTTTCCTGGTACTGATGCTATCTGTAATGTGCTCACTTCTTTTCTGCTATATCAGGGGATTAATCCCAGCATCTGCAGCTCAAAGTTACAAGAACTATGTTATTTGGATGGATACGTTTATCTTTGGATCGTTACCATGTATTTGGATTCAGGAGCATTTTCGCAATGATGCACTTGACTTTCTTATGCGAGGTGTGTGGTTTTCATATGCCTATGTTTTAATATTTGGATCCAGTATCATATTTGCATTCAAAGGCCAGGTTCAGAGGCACTTAATTTCTATTATTTTTACATTTTCAATTGGCCTAATTATACATTATTTGGTGCCTACTGAACCACCTTGGATGGCTGTCAAAGGAGTGATCAGAGTATATGGAGATTATATTTCTTATTTGGATATGAACCCAGTGGCTGCCATGCCGTCGATTCACCAAGCAATTATTTGTCTCGCGGGATGTGCCCTGTGGCAATACGGGTCTCTAGGTAGGCTTGTGGGTATCAGTTATAATATTTTAATGGCTGTTTCCTTGGTATACTTAGGTGAACACTTCTTCGCTGATTCAGTCGCAGGGATGATTATTGCGATTCTGTCATGGTTTGTTGCAGGACAGGTTTTGCTTGCCTGCAAAGAGCGGTACAACGGATTGAAGTGAGGGCCTGCCGACCCCCTGGAGGATTGACCCCGGACCTGTAGAGTGCTCATTACTGCCCACATAGGAAGAGACCCTAATTATCATGATCATGATCTGATTGAAGTTTGAATATTGCAAACCGCTTATCATCGCCCACGTACACGGCTTTGAGCCAGCCAGGATATGTTTTTTGAACCTGTTCAATGAACTCATTCATAGGTGCTTCCTCGCGAAACATGGGCATGGGTGTGTGGACCAGATAGTCCGCTTTATAAGAATTGATGGACCTGATGATCTCGTCCAATGAGCCGAGGGGGGGACCATCATCCCCATAGAATAGCGAGAGCGGGCGCCCCACAAAAGGTCGAAAAGCGCGCCGGTTTGTATAGAGATAGATCATGGTGTCGAGCCCAGAGGTGATGACATCCTCCGGTCTGGTGTGTGCGGTGATCCATTCAAAGACACGCACATAGGAAGACCAGGACAAAGGTTCTTTCATCTGTTTGAGAGAGGGGTAGTGCATGCTGTGCGACGCGGCAACCACTTGACGGACCAAAGCCATGTTGCATGCCAAGAGGACGGTCAGCACGATCGTCCCAGATATCTTGGGGGGGGCAATCGAGGCGAGTTTCGGCAATTGATTTGAGATCCAATCCAGAAGGTAAGCAAGCAGGAACGGAAGAATCGGCATTAAAAAGCGGGGTGAGGGCCAGGGCCAGATGAGGATGATGAATAGATAGCCGGCCAGGAAAAATGCCAATACCCTGTACTGGCGGAGATTCCTGATCATGCCAACATAAAGGATGCCACCTGTTAACAGGACCAGCATCCAAGCGGAAGCAGGAAAAAAAAGTTCCACATTAAAAATGCCCAGGCCGATGCTAATGCTGCCGCATAAGATGTAGATGACATTCATGGCGACAACACGGCTTAGAGTACCAATCGCAGACGAAGACCACCAGGTCAAATAGTTCGTGTAGTAGGAAGTCACCTCCTGATCATTCCATCCGGCTCCCATAAGCATCCAAACAATCCAAGGAAAAAGAAGGACTGCCGCTCCCAGCGAGACCCAGCGAATAGACCGGTCGTAAAGATACAAGATGCCCAGACCAATGGGAGCAAAGACTATTCCGATGGACTTGTTTAGAAATGGGAGGGCCAGAAGAAGCCCCAGAGAGAATTCTGATAGACGACTCCCTTCAGTTCCATCCACATGCCGTTCCAGTGCCCATGCAGCTTGGACGACCATGAAACCGAAAGGGATTTCAGATAGGGTGAGGGTGCAAAAATAGAGGAAGGGCGCGGAGGTTGCAGTGAGCAAACCTGCCGCGGCCGCCACTTTCCGCGAGAAGTAATTGCAGTTCACCATGTACAGATAAGCAAGCCCAACGGTTGCTGCGCCAATAAGGAGAGTCAGCCACTTCATCGCCAACAAATTGTCAGGAAAAGACGGCCAGAATTTCCATGTAATGGCCAGAAGAGCCGGGTAAAAAATGGGATACTTGGTTTGAAGGGGGGAATTGGGCAGGTTGATCAGACGGTATCCCTGTCCCTCGGACAAGGCCTTGGCGGTGCTAATGTAAATCGCATCATCGTGGTAAACGCCGCAGACATCCGGGATCATCTGAAATGAGCCCAACAACACCAGGAGAGCTGCAAGTGCGGCAGCCACGAGCCAATCATGTTTCCGCATCCGAGTGGGCGTCATCATATCCTCTCCAAACGACCCGGGAGCTTGTCTGTCAAGAGCTGTTAAAGAGAACGCCGGATTGGGCGATGAAGAAGCCGTTCATTGTAGCGGTTCACGCTGGGCCAACCATTGTCTTCCTCGATATCGCCTGCCTTGCTGCTTCCTGATTGAAGTCTTGAACGTGGCATTGGAGTCTCTGGCATATGGGGCTGTCAATGAGATCGAAAAGGCCCTCGGCTGCACCATCTTGAATGCAATCTCTGATCAGATATCATTGCTGACCGCTTGTGGGGGCTTGGCAGTAGAAGCAAACGCCCCTCTGGCGCATCCGGAAATCCCGTCGCAGCGCTATGGCGTGAGGAAAGTGTAAAAGGGGCCAGAATCAGGGGTTCGGCAGGAAACCAAAGAGCCGAATTCCGGCTCTGAAGTGTATCCAGACAAAGTCGTTTCCTGCCGCAAGCGTTTCAGGGCCCTCCATCAGTAGTCACGCTTCCAGTTGAGGCCGATGCCTGTGCTGGCATCGGTTCCGGCCTGACCCTGAACACTGATGTTCGGGGTCAATTCCACATCGATGGTTGCTTTTCCGGCCTTTCCACCAATATCCTTCTGAACGTCCACATAGATGTCATCCGTGATGTACTTTCCAATTCCGAAAGCCCCTTTGGATTCTTTCTCCTGGGCCTCGCGAAATCCAAGCTGATCTGCCCCGAGCAGTCTTCGGACCTTGTCCACGACGCCCAGGCCACCATCCCCTCCTGAGAGAGACTTGACCGCTTGAGCAAGCCTGACAGCCTGCATGGGATTGATGCTGGAAACGGTACGGCCGAACAATAGGTTGGAGAGAATCTCATCCTGAGGCATCTGTGGATCGGATTCAAGGGCAATCGTCGGAGATGAAGCCGACCCCGAGACTTTGATTCGCGCAAGGATTTCCTTCCCTCTTGCCTCGGCTGTCAGATCCAGTCTGGGTGAAGGGGGGTGTGAACCGTCCAGTTCGATGACTCCCATGACAATTCTGAAACGCTTGTCCAAGAAGTCAAAGTGACCCCGAATGCACTCGAGTCTGCCCGACAACAAAGGAACAACGGAGTCTCCCGAGACCTTGATGTTTCCGCTCCACTCCGATTCCAATCCCCCTCCCCGCACATGGAACCGCTGTGGCACCTCTAGAGTCAGTCCGAAACCCATTTGTCCGGGTGAGCCCTTACTATCCCAGCGACGAACTTCTTTGTGTCCATCCGGCTTGTTGATCTCAATCACATCGAGTTTCGACACTGCGGGGGGGGGACGCTTTGTGATATTGAACTCCGAGGGGCCCGACCTCAGGTTGCCAGTCACAACCATCTCGCCCAAAGACCCTGAGAGGGCAATGTTTCCCGTCACGGACCCCCTTAGGTCTTCCCTGCGCAGAAGAGTCGCCTCCGTCATTGTGATTGACAGGTCCAGTGGCAGACTCACGTCGTCGAGCTGAATCCACCCGCTCCCCTCCATCCTGCCCTTCTCCCCGTCCGTGGCCCGAAACTCCTCGATCTCCAGGCGCTTTCCTTTTCCCGCCATCCTCAAGGAGACGGCATCAAGGACTGTTCCATTGCTCCAGTTCTCATACCTGCCTCTGTTGATGGCGATTGCTCCACCCAGGTTCGGTGATGCAAGAGACCCTTCGAGCTTGAGGTCAGCAAGGATGGCTCCCCCCAGCTTGTGCTCCTCCTGGGGGTATAGGGACATCAGTGAAGCGAGGTCGGCTTCCATCTCAAGGCTGCCCTGAAGGCCTCGTTCCCGAGAGACTTTGAATACAACTGGCTGGAGCGAGAATTGAACGGGCAGGTTGACACGGGCCCTGGCCGGTTTCGGGAAGACTCCTTCCACTTCCAACCGAGCGTCGGCGACATCCCTCTCAATGGTGAGCTGAATCAGGACCGATGCCGGAGGGACATTCTTGAGTTCCCGAATCCCCATCCGCACGTCCGAGAGACTCAGACGCAACTCCCCACTCGGGTTTGAGGGACTCCCATCCATGGAGAGAGTGCCGTTTGCCGTGCCCTGCATATCACCCATGCCCATTTCGCTCAACATGTCCAGGGGCAGTCCCACCAACCGGGCGTTCACGGTCACTCTGTCCTTTCCGAGAGTGCCGTCCCCCTCCAGTCGGGCCACTCCGGATCGCAGGATCACGGCACTGACGACAGTCTTTTCGGTCGTCCGGGAGACCAGCAAAGGGCGGTCCAGTTGCAGTTGACGCTTTCCGACCAGACCCTTCAAGGAACTCAGGCGAACACGGGCCTCCTCGCCAACCCAAGACAGCGAACCCTCCGTCTCGACGCTGAAACGGGTCCTGGCCTTCCCTTGCGCATTCGCGGAAAAACCAAGATCCTTCCCATTGCCGGAGGACTTGAGGGACAAGGAATGAACTTCGAGGTCCCCTGCCTTGAATTGACGGAGAGACAATTCGGCCCTTCCTCCGGGCTGTCTGAGAGGATCAAGCAGATCGGCAGTGAGAGCAATTTCCCCGGCTTCGCCCCACGGGGTTCCAATGCCTTTCCCATTTGCTGAGAGTTCGATGCGTTGCCTCTCCTTCAATTTGGAGAGTTTTCCCCGCAGTTGTCCTCTGCCTTTGAGGTTCAATCCCACGAACCTACCGAGGGATGCAAGGTCGGTGAATCGTCCGTCTATTTCCCCAAGAATCAGTGCCTCGGAGAACCGGTAGAAGAGATTTGCCTGAAGACTCGTTCCGGGAGCCGCAAGGTTGAGATCAGTCAGGCGCGCCTCATCCTTTTGCAACGCATATGCACCGCTGAACGCGAGTCTTTCTCTTTGTCCATCGGCCTGCAGGGAGAAGCCGCCCTTCCATATCCCAGCGGTTCCCGTCCCCTCGAGTCGCCCCTTGATTCCGGGAAATCGGTCACCATTCAAGATGAATTCCCGGCCACTGAAATCTGCGCTGTACTTCTGTTCATCCCCAAGCATTTCCAAGTCGGCGGTCATCGCCATGGTCCCGGCCATGGATTTTCCCAAGGATTTGGAGAGAATCCCCAGATCGGGCACTGACAGTCCAACCCGTCCTCGTGCGTCGCGGGTCCTCATGTTGAACATGCCTTCTGCTTCCACGGAAAACCCGCTCCCCGTGACCCGAAGTGATGGCAGGTGCAGCAGAGCGGCTTCCTCCAAGAAGAAATGCCCCTCCATCCGTGGGCGTTGCCCCAAAGCCAGCGAGAGATAATCGGGCAAACCTCCGAGTCTGTTGGTTTCGCCGCTCAAGATCCCTTTCAGCTGGCCGAGCTTCCCGGCAGTGTCCACTGTCAGCAGGAGATCCGCTCTCCCGGAAACTTCCCGCCCGAGCAGGGGTGCCAATGATCGCAGGTCCTCTATGTGAAATGCAGATCGGACCGATGTTTCCATGGTTGTGGGATCCAATTGCCCGGTGGCGTCAATGGTGAGCGCTTCAGCCACCAGTCCCCCCCGTTCCAGGACAACCCATCGGGATGAGCCCCTGGAAATGGTCAATTCCAGAGACGCCTCGGAACCGATCAATTGTGAGCAACCGGGGAGAGCCAGATCCAGGTCTCTGTGAATAGCAGCATTTAGCTCAAGGACCACTGTCTCACCCCCACGGATCTGTACACCGCCCTGAAGGGACCCGAACCTTTCAGCGGCCAGATGGAGCAACCCCCTCCAGTCCGAGAGAGATCCCTTTCCGTCAATGCGAAAATCGATTGAGCCCGCATTGGCAAAACCGGCAAGCTGCGCAAGAAAGCCATCGGAACCCTCGGTGAGAACGGCCTGGATGGACGTTCCCGATGGTTTCTCCGTGATCCCAGCCACTATGTCCACTCTTGTTTCAGGACCTTCATCGATTCGCCGGATGCTCAAGGTCCCATTGAGCCCACCGGACCTCCATTGCCGGGACAGGTCGCCTGTGAGGGCGAAACCCGCAGCGCGCCCCGTGACTCCCTCAGCAAACGTCAGATCGGGTACTGAAATCGATTCCAGGGCAAAGGCAGGAAGACCGCCCGGCAGTTGGAAGGAGAAAGAGGATGGTTCCCCAGAGGACAATCTCCCGGGATCCTTCGGCAAACGATGGACGACAATCCTGCTGGCGGACACCTCGCGAACCCTGATGGTTCCGCCAAGCAGTGCCGTTGGAGCCCACCGCAGCACAATGCCCTCAGCCAAGAGCCATCGACCCTCCGAATCATTGACGTCGACCTGCTTGAAACGGATTACAAAGGGAAGGAACCCTTCCACCTTCCCGATGATGACCTGTCGATGGGGATCCGAACTCAGCGCTTTCGACAATCCGTCAGCAAGGAACGACCTTGCAAGTTGTGTCTGAAGAAGTGCAAGGAAGAGGGCAGCCAGAAAGACCATCGCGAGGAGAAGACCGAATATGCCGAGGTAAAGAAAACGGAGCTTCATATTTTTGTCCAGTCTCTAAGAAGCAAGTCCAAAGCGGATTTCGAACTGCACCACGAGTGCAATCGGTCAACTCCCGTCAAGCGGCTTACATCACTGGGCAACGGACTCACGGACTGATAGGGCCAGCCTCTGATGGAGCCTCCCCTGCTGCACCTCTTGTCCAAGGTGAATGTGACCATTGCCCGATGCGAAAAGACAGACTCTCGGACTTCGTGTCAAACGGGTCAGGAAGCCGGGGCAGCCCCTCACTTCAGACACTCTCTTTGGTTGCGTGAAGACGCGTGAGCAATACGCTGCAGGCCATTGTTCCACCAACGGCGCGATGAATCAAAACAATTCCGCCCGATTCTGTCGAACGCCTTGGCTCCCATTGGGTACACGCTCCAATGGGAGAATGCATCGGACCATTCGGAGCGTGGAGTGTCAAGGGTCTTCGAGAATCTTTTGTGAAATGAATGGTGCCTTGGCATTACGACCCCATTGTCTTTCCATGGGCAAGTCTTTACTCTATACGCGTGCTGTGGATGTTGAGAGGGAAAGAATCGACGGATATGCGGGGGGAACCCGCCGAGGGGCTGTAATGCGTTTGCTCGTGGTGGAAGATGAACGGAAGGTGGCTTCCTTCATCAGAAAGGGACTGGAAGAAGAGGGATATGCCGTCGACGTCGCCCCGGACGGCAGAACCGGCCTCCAGATGGCCCTCGATGGGGTCCACGACCTCATCATCCTCGACCTGCAGCTTCCCAAACTCGATGGGATTTCCCTATTGGCCCAACTGAGGAAGAGCGGGGTATCAACCCCCGTGCTCCTTCTCACCGTGCGGGCTGCCATCGAGGACAAGGTTCTGGGCCTAGATTCAGGGGCAGATGACTACCTCACCAAGCCCTTCGCATTCCAGGAGCTGGTGGCGAGAATCCGGGCATTGCTCAGGAGGCAGGCGGCGACTCCAGAAACGGTCCTCCAAGTTGCCGACCTCGAGCTAGACCCTTCCCGGCGGACTGTCTTCCGCGGAGGTAAGCGCATCGACCTCACCACCAAGGAATTTGCCCTGCTGGACTATTTCATGCGCAACCCAGGTCGGGTGCTGACCCGCACCATGATCGCCGACCGGGTCTGGGACTATGACTTCGATTCCACGACCAATGTCATCGACGTCTATGTGAACTATCTGCGTAAGAAGATAGATTCTGGAAGGGAGGAAAGTCTGATCCGGACCGTCAGGGGAGTCGGTTACATGTTGAGAAGGGATTGACCCATGCGCATTCGATCCATCCGGACCCGCCTGACCCTCTGGTACACGGGACTGCTGACACTGACACTTCTCGCCATGGGCGGTGCTTCATACGGCCTTCTTTCCTACAGTCTCTCAAGGGAAATGGACACGGCACTTCACAGCATCGCCCAAGCCCTGGGCGAAAGGTCTCGGGGGCGGGGCCGCCGCCCTTTTCCCATCGGAGGTTGACGAGCTCTTCCGGCGCTTTTTCGGGGCTTCGCCCTGGGACCGTTATTTCCAGCTTTTCGATCCCCTGGGTCGGAAAAACCCGGCTCAGTCTCTTGAGACCCAGCCCAAACTTCCCCTCAGCCAACAAGCGCGAGAAAACGCCGCCCGCGGCATTTCGACATACGAGACCCTGACCGGTTTGGGGGACTATCCGGTTCGGGTCATCACCATGCCAGTCATCGAAGGGGGGCGCACGACCGGTTTAGTCCAGGTGGGCATGTCCCTTCAGAATGTCACCCAGGCCCGCCGGCGTTTTCTCCTGGTCATGGCGGGAGTCCTTCCCCTTGGGTTGCTCTTCTCTGCATCCGGCGGGTGGCTCCTTGCGGACCGGGCCCTCAAACCGGTGGACCGCATGACCGAGGACGCCCGGCGTATCAATGCCGAGAGACTTGCGGAGCGTCTGGAAGAGTCAGGAGCAGGAGACGAACTCGACAGGCTTGCCCGGACCCTCAATGAAATGCTCTCCCGTCTGGACGGCGCATTCAACCAGGTCCGCAGGTTCAGTGCAGATGCATCTCACGAGATGCAGACCCCTCTTACCATACT
>CAZURN010000010.1:0-34226 GCA_964623165.1 uncultured Syntrophobacteraceae bacterium | reverse complement strand
AGCGCATCACGAGCATCTTCAAGCTCTACCCCTGGGAATGGATGGTGGAGGAGGAATTCGGGGAACACATCCTGGAACTCCACACCACCATGGACTGGATCGAGCCCATCTGGAAAATGCTGATCTCCAACAAGGGGATCCTCCCCATCCTGTGGGAGCGGAACCCGGGACATCCCAACCTGCTCGAGGCCTACTTCGGGGAGCCTCACAGGATGAAAGAGTACACGAGGAAACCCCTCTTTTCCAGGGAGGGGGGCAACATCCGCGTGGTGAAGCCAGGTGCTGCCGCTGTGGAAACCGCCGGGACCTACGGCAAGGAGGGCTTCATCTGCCAGAAGCTCGCCCCCCTTGCGGACTTCGACGGCTACCATCCGGTTGTGGGAAGCTGGGTCATCGATGGCGAATCGGCCGGCATCGGCATCCGGGAGACCCGTTCCCTGGTCACGGACAACACGAGCCGCTTCATCCCCCACCTCTTGCGCTGAGTCATCCGGACCCCGGAATGCCCTTCATTAAGATGGGCGGCGAAACTGAGGCATCGGAGGGGGTGATTCCTGCATCCATGGAACGTGGCTCATGGCAAGGCTGCAGCTTGACTGCATCCTCGTATCAGCGCCATGCAGGGCGTTGCCCTCAAAAAGGGAGAAAGATGCGCTCAGTCCATGGGAGCTTTTTCGAGGTGTACCGGATCTGAGGGTTCTCCGCGCTTCACGAGGAGGGTGAACCAGGTCTGTTCGTGCTCCCATTCGTGCACGATCCGCATGTGAGTCGATGCCAGACGTGACTTGAATGCTCCCGACTGGCTCCGCAACAGTCCCGAAAAGATGATCCAGTGACAGCGGTGGAAGGCTCCTGCGTCGAGGAGCGTCCCAAGGACCTCGTAATGGAGGTTGGCGATGACGAGGTCGGCCTCATGGTCGCTGAAATCCTCAGCCTTTCCGTGCGCCACCGCAACCTTGTCCTCCACACCGTTGAGCCGGGCGTTTCTCTGGGCAGTCTTGACGCACAGGGGGTTCAGGTCCACGGCGATCACCTCGTGGGCTCCCAACATGGCCGCCGCCAATGCCAGTATCCCCGTGCCCGTCCCCAGATCCAGGACTCTTCCGAGTTTTCCCTCCCGCTCCACGTGAAGCAAGGCCTTCAAGCAATCCCTCGTGGTGGGGTGAAGGCCGCTTCCAAACACCACGCCCGGGTCCAGGATGATCTCCAGGTCCACTGGATCCACCGGCGCCCTTTTCCAGGCCGGGTTGATCAGGAATGGCTCGACGCGCACCGGTTCAATGGCCCCCCCATGCCATTCCTCGTAGGTGAAACGGTGTTCCTCCGTCAGTCGAAGACCGGGGTTCGCCCCTGTGAGGCCAAGGACTTCCTCCCGGCCAGGGCGGGAGAAGAACAGAAACGAGCTGTCATCCTCGATCCAGGTGCCCAGGAATGCCTCGCCCAGCAGCGTTTCATGCGCTTCCGTCACGATGCCGTCGATGAGGTACACGTGGAGGTGGGCATATGGGACATCGATTGGGGCCTTGTTTCCTAAACTGTTCACGGTGGCGCCTTTCTCCTGACGTCTGGGCTGCGATCAGTACAACTGCAAACAAGTCTTTATGCAAATTGACTCGATAATAATCACCCTGGCGAAATCTATGGTCCATTGGGTTGTCTGGATTCCGGGTTTCGCCGGAATGACGAGAGAGCTTCCATGGGCAAATGGACACCTCATTGTGTGAATCTGAACCCAGGCATTGGGTGAGTGGCCAGAAAGATGCGTTGGCCGCATGATCCCAACATAGCCCATTCTGTCCGCATGTCACAAGTTTGTCTGTCTTGATGTGCATGTCTATCCGAACGGTCTGCACCATCATTTGTGCATGATCTTTGGGGAAGAGTGAGTTATGTTGAACCCTGATCAGCGCTCCATTCATCCCTCGAATTCCCATGGAGCAAGAGCCGAACGATGACGCCCCGAAAGACATTCATGGAGAGAAGGAACTCCACCTTCCTGTTCGCTGTGTTGCTCTTGGTCTTCCTAGCCCTGCCAGGTTGTGAAAGCAGGGAGAAACCCATCGAAGTCGATCTCACCAAGCGCGAGGACATCGGCAGCGATGAGAACCCGAACGCCATCACCTATGCGTACCTTCCACAGTATTTTCACAGGGTGTCCTTCGAAAGGCATAATCCCATCATCCAGCACTTGAAGAAGGAGACAGGCCTTCCCATCCGTCAGGTGTATCCGGACAGTTTCGACGACTTCATCAAGATGTTCAGCCAGGGAAAGATCGATATCGCGTTCTCCAACCCTTTCGTTTACGTCAAGCTGGCCCAGAGCCGCGGGGCCCGGGCCTTTGCCAGGATCATTGAACTGGACGGCAAGGAGAATTTCAGGGGTCAGGTCATCTGCAGAAACGACAACAAGCAGATTCAGACACTGGAAGACTGCCGGGGAAAACGTTGGGTGGCGGTCGACCCCTCCTCAGCGGGCGGATACCTCTACGCCCTGGGGCTCTTCTGGGACCACGGGATCCGCAGGGAACACTTTTCTGAAATCGCTTTTGTTCCCGGGCCTGGAGGGCAGCAGGAGAAGGTAGTCTTTGCTGTCCTCTCGGGACGGTATGACATTGGTTCCGTGCGCGAAGGCGTTTTGGACCTTGTGGCCGACAAGGTGGACCTGAGCGAGATCCGGGTCATTGCCTATACGCCCTGGTACCCGGGCTGGCTCTATTCGGCGCGCAAGGGGCTCGATCCCAACGTGGTTCACGCGGTGCAACGGGCCCTGGTCAAACTTGATCACGTGAATCCCGAGGTGCGTTCCATCTGTGATGCTGCGCATTTCCTCAGGGTCATTCCCGCCGTGGATGGTGATTTCGATCCCATCCGTTCCCTTGCAGCCAAAGTGGGCATCGACCTTGAGAAGTAAGGTTCTGCGCCGGTAATCGGGAAAACGTGAACCAGGGAACTGACCATGCCGAGGATGAGGAACGGAGTCGACGAATCGATGGCAAGGATTCTGGTGCTGGATGACGAACTGGATGCGGTTGCTCTTATTCGAGAGGTTCTCGAGAAAAGTGGGCATGAGGTCTTCGGCTTCACAGATGAGGAAGGGGCCCTGCGTTACGCCCGGTCTCATCCCGTTGATCTCGCCATCCTGGATATCAAGCTCAAGAAGGTCAGCGGCATCACGGTACTCGAGGAACTTAGGAAGATCGACTCAGACATTGCCGTCATGATGCTCACCGGATACCCCACCATGGAGACGGCACGGGAGGCCCTCAGGCTGGGAGCCCTCCAATACTGTGTGAAGCCGATTGAAATCGGTGAGTTGGAGGAAAGGGTCGATGAAGTCCTCCGTGCAACCGAGAAGCAGACTTCAGGATGATTTGCCGCAGAACCCCAAACAGAGCTGCGTTCACGATTGAGTCGTGCAGAGTTGAAGATGTGCCATGGACCCTTATGGCTGGCATGAAGGGAACGGGCACAAGGCTGGGCTACATCAGCTTGATTGCAACTCGCCATGCGCGGGAATCGAGAGATCCATGTCGTTCCTGGAATCACTCAAATCCTTTGTGCTGAGATTCATGTCTCCCGTCAGTCGGAGCTGTCCATTGGAGACGGGTCCTGAGAATGGGACAGGGGACATTGACCAGCCCTACCGGGTCACCTGGATCACCAAGCAACTGGCGGTCGGGCATGCTCCCGCATCATACGAGGAACTTGCGAGCATTAAGGCGCAGGGAATCGACGCCATTGTGAACCTCTGCGGTGAGTACTGTGATCTGCACCGCATCGAAGAGGAATACGGCTTTGAAGTCCTGTACCTGCCCGTGGCCGATGATGGCGCCCCCGGCATGGAAGAGGTGGAAAAAGCCCTGGCTTGGCTCGATGAAGCCATCTATCTGGGTAAGAGAGTGCTCGTGCACTGCAAACTGGGGATCGGTAGAACTGGGACCTTCGTGCGGTCCTATCTTTTGCGTCGCGGTTTTGGATCAAAGCGTACAGAAAGGGAGCTCAAGAGGATCCGTTCCCATCCGACGAGCTTCAACCAATGGAATTTTTTGAGGGAATACGGAAAGAAGGAGGGGGAGCTGACCATTTGTGAACCCTCCCTGGAATCGGGGTGCACCGCAGACCTGGACCCGTTTATTGCGGAATACGAGGCCCTGTGCCATGATGCCGACGATTCAGTCACCGCGGATTCAGCGGTCCACACCGACCTCAAGAGCTGTGGCAAGGACTCGGACACCTGTTGCACTCAACCTTTTCACCTGCAGCTGGTGGAGGCCATTGCCCTGAATCATCATGTGAATCGGGAACTCGACAGGGACTTGAGGTTGGGTGTCATCGACCGGGCGAAGCGAATGGGGAGGATGTCTGCGGGGGGAGAATCAGATGTGGCGGGAATCGTACTCCCCGTGTCCACTCTGCTGGCCAAGGGCGCAGCCGGGGAGATCGCTGATTCCGGCTCGTCCGGTGGTTACCGGTGCCCCTTGAGTGTTGAAGGCAGGTGCCTCCTTTACAGTCACCGCCCCCTCCGATGCCGCATCTTTGGGATGGACGGGCGAGAGCGCATGCCCGCGCAAGTCCCTGGAGGCCCCGAGTCTCCCGGAGAGGAGGATCGGGAGTCATTCTCCCTGCAGCAGCTGAACATGCAACTCTTCGACCTATCGAGGAGCCTTTTCCATGTCTTGAACGGGACCTTCCTCGAAGGGAGGAGCCTTCTCTTTTCCATGCCCCGGGTGCTATCCGGGGAATTCATCCAGGACTACTTCGTGATCCTCAGCAAGTTGAACAGGGAAGTGGGGTGAAGGTGCGTGCCCCGGCTCGTCAGGTATCCTGAAGCGAGATTTCAACGGCGAAATGTCCTGCCGGAGTGGTGAACGGAATGGCAATGCACGTCCCCTTGTTGGCGTGGATGACAGGACTGTCCTTTCCGGCGAGGATGGTGGGAATGCCCCCGACCAGTACGATCTTCTCCTGCGCAATCCGTCTCCTGGCATCGCCGCAGATCACGTTGGTCAGTTCCCCCACCGCGTCCTTGACCTCTTCATTGATGGCCGTGACTGCCTCGCCGAATAGGTTGGAGACGATCGCCCTGATACAGTCCTCGTCGAACGAAAGGGTCATGAACCCCTGAACGGCTCCGCTGATGTCTATGATTGCCGAGACGTCGCCAAAAACCGAGTCGTCTTTCTTCAGAAAAGGTTTTCCAGGTTTTGCCTCGATTCTTGCCATGGTCTTTAGGACGTGAATCGCTGCTGCGAGGAAAGAGTTGATGATCCTGACATCCATGAGGATTGCAGCCCTGGTTTCAAGATTTGAAAGAAGACGATGCCCTGCCGATGGTCACGCAACGGTCACTTCCACTGCGTGTTCAAATACCCCGTTGTTTCCGTATCCCAGAACGTTCCAGGACGCATGCATGGGTTGAGTGCGTCCTCTCTCGTCCGTCGCCCTGGCCATGATGGTGACCTTCCCGGGGGAGACTGCCTTCCAGACATACTGCCACTGCCTCCATGCGTAAGGTTCATGTGGTCCGATGAATTCAACGGGTTCCCAAAAAATACCGTTGTCAACGGACACTTCAACCAGGTGCACGTCATGCTCTCCGGCATAGGCGGCCCCCAAAATGACCACGTCGCCGGCAGGGACCGACTCGCCCGGCAGGGGCTGAGTGATGATGGCCTTGAGCTTGAGTCCCGTCACGACCTCCCCGGTTTTGGAGTCCTGTCCCTTCTGATACATGCGGTACACGTTGTCCATGAAGAAACCCTCAAAAGGGCGGTCGAGCACACTGATGCGAGAGAGCCATTTGACGCAGTTGGCTCCGGTCCAACCCAGGGCAATGGCCCTCAACGGGTATCCGTGCTTCAGAGGGAGGGTATCCCCGTTCATTTCATAGGCAAGGAGAGTCGAGGTGAGGGCCTTCTCCAGAGGGATGCTGCGCGCGAACTTGACCCCTGAGGCACCAAGGGGCTTATCCAGTCCCTCGAAAGCGACATGGCGAGCTTCTTCGGTGAGGCCTGCCCGGACCAGGATGTCCCTCAGCCAGACCCCGCCCCACACGGCGTTGCCCACACCTCCGATGGTCCAGGGATTGCCGGAGGCCTTCTCGAGCAGGAGGGACCGGCCGTTGCCGGAACACTCCAGGGTGTTGGCGGCGACGGCCTTGGGCATGTGCCGGATCTGGCCGAGACTCAAGGTGAGGGGCGCTTTGACCTCTCCCATCACTTCGAGGCGCCACTTGTCCGGGGTGATGCGGCGGGGAGGGATGGCTCCCTGGTTCCGGTCGAAGAACACCTCATTGGGCGTGATCCAGGAGCGGAGGTTTTCCACTGGGGTTTCCGCATTGAGCGGTCTTTCAGTCATGATGCGCATCTTGGGTTTCATGAAGCACTCCCCATGGTGATTCCCTTGAATATGTGGTACAGCACGACCATTCGTGAGCGTCCGGGCGAGCGCACCCCTTGGGTTTTGGAAGGTGAGTGGCTCTGAAATTGAATGACTCGGGCCACCCCTGAAATGGGCTGTCCATGGGCTCAGAGCCTTCCAGGGCTTATGCGGCGCAGACTGATGTGCGTTCATCTTTGCGAGCTTCAATTCTCCCAATGACTCGAAGCTCATTGAAGATGAAAGCGTGCTCGCGGTTCCTGCGGGCCCCGGACTTAGAAGGATTGAGGGCCTCCAACACGCGGACCATAAAGGGACCCCCGTTGGGGACTGGATGCCCGACCCTGGGATTCATCCATCCGGCAGATCGAAGCTCACTCAGCTCAGGATGCACACTACCACAAGAGCAACACACTCGAAAGGTTCAAAAATGCTTCATTTTCTTCCTGGACCTCTGCGGGGCCTCGTTGCCCTATCCATCGTCATGATGAGCACCATCCTTTGCGTATTTGCCATCTATGTTGCAGCTTTCCTGAGGTTTATTTCCCCGGAGGACCGTCTGCGCCGGGTGTTTTCCAGGACCCTTGCGGCAATCCCCGAATGGTGGATCAGCGTGAACAACGGCCTGATGGGGTTGATGCACAGGATCTCATGGAGTATCACCGGCCTGGAGGGCCTCAGGCGGGATCGCTGGTATCTCATCTGCTGTAACCACCAGTCTGCCGTGGACATTCCGGTCCTTCAAAGAGTGCTGCAGAAACACGTCCCTTTCATGAGATTTTTCATCAAACAGCAACTTCTCTGGGTACCCCTGTTGGGGTTGGCCTGGTGGCTTCTCGACTACCCTTTCGTCAAGAGGTACTCCAGGGAGTACCTTGAAAGGCATCCAGGAATGCGGGGCAAGGACCTGGAGACAACCCGGAGAATCTGCATGCGCTTTCGGGACACTCCGACTTCCATTCTGAATTTCGTGGAGGGGACACGGTTCACCCAGTCAAAACGCGCTTCACAGAAATCTCCCTACGTGCACCTGCTGAGGCCCAAAGCAGGGGGAATGGCCCTCGCGATAGCATCCATGGGGGAGATGTTCTCGTCGGTCCTGGATGTGACCATCGCCTATCCGGAGGGTGTCACCGGGTTGTGGGGGCTTTTCTCCGGCAGGCTCAGACGGGTTACAGTCCACGTGGAAAAGCGGGAGATTCCCAGGGAATTCCTGGGTGGAGACTATGCCGGCGATCCGGTCTACAGAGAGCGGTTCCAGGAATGGATTCAGGGGATATGGCGCGAGAAGGATGCCCGGCTCGCAGCAGTTTTGGAGGGCGCGGAGTGGTGAGCTACCGCGCGGAAGCCGTCATTGCCCGGTCATCGGGTGTGGATTGACAAGCAGGAGTTCACGCCCATCGTGGTTCAACCGTCCTGACCCTCCGTGAGACTCCTTCCGTCTTTCGTGAAAAGGACCAAGCCATGACCATCAAGTATCATCCCTGTGGTTATCCCCTGCTGGTCCCAGAGGCAGCTTCAGTGTCCAAGGGACCGCTCGAGATCTTCGACGGTCATCATCCCGAAGTGCTGTTGACCCGTTGTCCCGCCTGCGGTGAGGAGTTGAAGGAGAGTGACCTGCAAGACCACTGGGATGACCTCGAGTTCGAGCTCCATTGAAGCATTTGGAAGAAGGCCCCCTTGCCTCGCCCTCGTGGGAAATTCCCCCTGCGCCGTGGCCTCGTCCATTGGATTCTTTGCTTCATGTCTCAAAAACACCTAAAAAATCCTGGGGTTCCTGCCGTTTAGTAGTTAGTGGCATGGATACTGCCCCATCTCTTCCAGGCCTGTGCCGAACCATTGCAGCACAGGCATCGAAATCCTGCCACTGCGGCTTGCCGGCACAATGGCCAGCGGGAAGTGCTTTCCCTCGCCCGGGATGACGGACATCCGTCCCGGACGGACCATGCCTCAACACCACGGGACCGAAAACGAAGATACCCATGGCCGATCAGCACGAAACCACAGTCCAAGAATCCCGGGAGTCCATGATGTGGCTTCAGCAATCACATCTGGACACGAAGCTCCTGGGTCAGGCCGTGATTGAGCTGAACATCGCCAGGAAGAACCACTCCATCTATCCCCCCGGGCACGTGCAGCTTGTCCGCAGCGTCGACCGCGCCTACCAGGTGCTCAAAAAGCTCATGGAACCCATCCCCCAAGTGACCCTTGGCGTGGCCAGGGATTCACTCTTCATCGGCGAAAGCTGCTTGGATCAGAGGAATGCTGTGTTCAAGGATTTCGCCCTGGCTCTGTACGGGCGTGACATTGCAGCCATCACTTTCCGCGAGGGATTGACCCGGGACGATGTACTCAGTCTCTGCGGGGTTCTGGGACGCGAAGTGGAGGACATCCGGGAAGCGGGCGGTCTGCAGCAGGTGATGAGACAGAAGCCCATTGCGGGCATTGAGTTGAGGGCGATCGACTACTCGGGCCTTCACTTCACCGAAGAGGAGGAGGTTTTTGCAGGTGCTGCAACGAACACAGCCAAGCTTGGTGGCCACCTCTGGCATTCCTTCGTGAGGGCCCTCGTCTCCGGACACCTGGACACAGGGGGAACCCCGGTGTCCCTCATGGAGAAGCAGAAACTCGATCCAAGGCATGTGGCGGCAATGCTCAACGATGGACTGTTGAACCTCCGGGCGGCCATCCAAAGTTATGAAGAAACCATTGCCAAGTACCTGCGCGAAACAACCGGCGATCAACCCCTGGAGAAGCTCATCACGCTCCTCAGAAATCTCTCACCCAAGCTCCGGGGACAGTTTCTCGGCGTGACCTTCGATCATGTGACCGGAGGCGGCCGCGATGAGGTGATCGGGCAATTTCCGGACGATCTTGCCCTGGAGATGCTGCAAAAGGCCAATGATGAAGGAAGGGAGATCTCTCCCACCCTGATGAACCTCCTGGACAGGATTTCGAGGATCGAGACGGCGGGCACAGAGACCAAGGGGAGCACTGCTCGGGCGGCATCCATAGGGAATCCTGAGGCGAGTCTCTCCAGGGAACAAATGGCCACACTTTTCGATAGGGAATCCTATGAGGCTTTTGTCGACTCGAACTATCAGAGTCTTCTCAAGGACCTCATCACATCGACCTCCAGTCATGGAACAACCGGAAAAGCTCCCCGACCCATTGCAGTGACGGAGAGCAGGTTACTGCAGCCAAATCCCATCGAGGCGGATGATCACGGGCGCGTCCCCAACGAACACGTCGCATCCATGGACGACCGGCAGGTCAACCTGCGGCTTGGGCGTATGGTGGTCGCCGTGCTGAAAGGTCCCGTCGATGCGGACGAATACAGGTGCTTTTCGAGGCATGTCACTGCGAATGTCCCGGAATTCCTCGCATGTGGGGAATTCGACCTGTGCCTGGAGATTCTCCAGATGTTCAAAACACATGAGAGGGAGAAGGATGGAGTCTTCCAGGAGTCTGCCAGGGCATCCCTCGCGGCATTGAGATCCGAGCAGGTTGCGAATGCTGCTGCGGATGCTCTGGATGAATGCGCTCCGGAGCACCTGGAGAGTGCCGTTTCCTTCGTTTCACAACTCGGTGGCTCGTGCATTCCGAGGATGCTCGAGCTTTTTGCCCAGGATGAATATCCCAGCAGAAGGAAGTCGCTTTTCGATCTCCTCATGAATGCCGGCAGGCATGCAGCGGAGGAGGCATGCACCCGATTTCAGGGGGCCCCCGTTCACGTGGTTCGAAACATGCTTTTGCTTGTTCAACGAACTGGGGGACAGGAGAGCTTCCCTTACATCCGGCCCCTCACAAACCACGAAAACCTTCTCGTACGAATGGACGCTCTTGTCACGCTGCTGGAGTTGAAGGATCCGGAAGTCTCCGTGTACCTGCGACGAGCCCTGCATTCCACCGATGATGAGGAATCGGCGCGGGCCATAGCGCTGGCGGGGTTTTACAAGGATTCGGGCGTCCTCGATGATCTCGTGGCCATGATCAAGTCATTCCCTCTCGCCAAATCCGGTTACAGGAGAAACGCGGAAATCATCCGGTCCCTGGGAAGGATCGGAGATGTCCGTGTGATCCCAATACTGGAAAAGCTGGCCGCCCAGCGCCTGTCCCTTTACCCGCGCCAGCTTCGTCGGATGCAGCACGCCCTGTTCGAGTCTCTCGTGGGGTATCCTGTGGAGTGCCTGGGGGAATTGATCAAGGTCGGGATAAGGTCCAGGGACGGCAGGATCCGCATCCTGATGGAGAGACTTTCGCGACAGGAGGAGTCCGGTCTCCCGGACGGAATGCCCAGGCGCTGAGGGCTTTCCTGCAGGGACTCGTGTTCACTTCGGCGGAGGAGTGAACCATGGCCATTGAAGAAGTGGTTGCCCACAGGCTTTAGTCAGACCGCCTGGGTTCCGGGCTCCACGAAGCGTTGTCGTCATCTTTCAGGAGTGGTCTCCCGGTGATGGAATCGTTCCATGAGCGAAGTTGAATTTCAGAAAAACGTCATTCGTGTCATCTCGCAGATCAATGCCGCCGTTACAAACATGCGGCTCTACCTGCATGTGCACCCTCTGGTCCTCAAGCATGTGGGAAAGGCCCACGAAGAACTGACGGACCTGCTCGAAGCGCGGGGTACGATAAACCTGTTTCTTGTGGGCGAGGAACTGGTGCTCAACAACCACTCCCTCCATTCTGCGGGCAAGTCTGTGGAGAGGTTTGCCCGCATTGCCCGTGAAAAGGGGGTGCAGCGGGTCACCCTGAGGCGTGGTGTGACCAAAAGGGAGTTGCAGCATTTCGTGGAAGATCTCTCTTCCAGGGAGAAGGAATCCGTACGCTCGTGGCCATCCATCAAACTGGGGCGGGTGGAGGTCCGGGTTAGATCGGAAAACGGCGAATTGGAGAATGAAGCGGCCACCAGTGAAACGCGGCAGCTGATGGAGAATCTCGCGGCCTTGGAAGACTCAGAGATCGAGTGCCTGAGAGAGATCTACCTTCT
Organism: uncultured Syntrophobacteraceae bacterium; assembly: GCA_964623165.1. Lineage (GTDB taxonomy): Bacteria > Desulfobacterota > Syntrophobacteria > Syntrophobacterales > Syntrophobacteraceae > JAAYUJ01. The sequence goes on along the minus strand of CAZURN010000010.1, from coordinate 22,858 downwards.
GAAGGAGGGCCGCAAGCAAATATGCATCCATGGGGTGGACGACTCGGTGAAGAAGATGATTGTGGAGGTGCGGCGCAACCTCAACCCGCTCAGCCTGCTCGCCACGGTCAAGTGCACCGACGAGTACACGTTCACCCACGTGGTGAACGTGTGCATCCTCACACTGATTCAGGCCGAGAAGCTTGGATTTGGGGGTCGGCAGCTCTACGACATCGGCATGGCTTCCCTTCTCCACGATGTGGGAAAGACCTTCATCCCCGATGAAATCCTGCGGAAACCAGGGGCGCTCACACCGTTGGAGAGGTCCATCATCGAGACGCATCCCGTCAAGGGCGGGCGCTATCTCATGGAAGTGTCGGGAATTCCCAAAATTGCTGTGCTTGCTGCAATGGAGCACCACCAGAGGTTCGACGGCACGGGATATCCCTATGTGGCCGAGGATTGGCGGCCGAGCATCGTCGCCCAGATGATCACCATCGCAGATGTGTTCGATGCCTTGAGGAGCAGGCGCTCTTACAGTGACCCGAAACCGATGGGGGAAATCGTGAAGATTCTTCAGAAGGAAAAAGGGACGACATTCAATCCCTTCCTTGTGGAAAACTTCCTGCGCATCATCAATCCAGAGGAATCAGGGCAGTCCAGAGGTGCCGACGCTGCGGGCTTCCTACGTGGGGCAGGGGAATTGCCGGAAGCTGCGATTCCATCGGCATCCATCGGCTAGATATCCAAAAGACCGCTCGAGAACTGGTCCCAGTAAGTGACTGTGCCGCGTCTCCAATACACCAGGCGCGCGTCTCCATCCTGAGAAACCGCCAGGGCGAAGGAATCCCGCATGGCCTGGCAGAGCCTGTACGCGGCACGATGTCTGGTTCCCACCTCACTGGTGGATTCCAAGGCGACCATTTCACCATCCACGTCCAATGCCCGTGCGACCGTGTCCACAGCCTTGAGGCTGCCGGAGATGATCCCTCCAAACCCCACCACTTCGAGGGGGCGTGTAACCACCACAGCCCCGTCCACGGACGTCAGATCAGCCACGAATCGGGCATATTCGGATATGGATTCCTTCACCCGCGATATTCGCAGGCTCTCGTTCAGAAGATAATCCCGCCATCCGACGCTTCGGTCTAGGCATGTCTCGTCTCCGCAGGCCTCCGCAAGAGCGTTCATGGCCTGGAGGATCAGTTGCTGGAATTGTTGACGCGGTTCCCGGTCTTTGAAGACATACTTCATGCTGATATAACGACTCAACGCATCGGGATTTTCGGCGATTCTCCTGGGAATGGAGACAAGGAGTCCACCGTGCAGGGAACTCCGTATGGCATTGATGATGAGCCTTGCGTTCTGTTGCATCATGGCCACCAGGAATCCTGGTTGAATAGTGGCCCATGGAGTGGTCGCGCTACGACGGGATTTCTCATGCATGAGGTGTATCCGGGCCCTTTCGCTGGGGCTGATGCCGGTCAGCCAACTTTCATGGGACAGGCTCCATGATGGCTTCGAAATCTGCCCGGAGGCGAGCCTCGCCAGCACGAAGTGGCCCTTGGCCACTGTGAGCAGGCCAGGACCATAGACACCCACAACAAGCACGGCAGGCAGGGGCTCAAAGCTGCGGTGGAGACCCTGGATGGCCTTGAGCCAGAGTGATCCGGTGTGGACCAGACCCCACACCTGGGAGTCCTTGTCCGGATCGGTGGCCAGCCCGATCAGCGACCTTTCGTAGGATGCGGCAGGAGCAAGGCGTCTGAGAGTGCGCTCATTGAATGGCAGAGGTGAGGCGAACTCCATGGGTCGAAGCCCGGAGGGCGGCGGCAGTTCCGTTTCCACTCGCTTCGGATCAATGACGATCACGCGAAACCGCAGGGTTCGTCCTTCTTCCTGGGCCATGCTGGTTTGGTAGCAGACGGAAAGGACCCTCTCAAGCTGCTGCCGGTCCGGAGGAGGGACTGCGTGATCGATTTCAGGGAGAGCCAGTGGATTCCCAGTCCCGCAACACTCGTCCCAATGCTTGAGCACGAATTCCGCCAAGTCTTTCGGGTAGGAGTGTTGCGTTGGGCTCATGGAATTCTCTCAATGCCTTGGTCTGGCTTGTCCTGACAGTGCGAATAGGACTGTCCGTTGACCAGGTGAAGGTACGGCCGCGAGTGGAATCACCACGGATGCTGCTCCTGCTTGCCAGTGCAGGCACTTCTGGCTCCGGACCACCACAATCCCATTCTTATGCCGTATGGCAAGTGATTGCAAAGCAGATTTTTGAAGCGCGCGCTGGTACTCATTTCCCTAGCGGAGTTTATCTGTTAGTCTCGAATGAGCATGCGAGCCATCACGGTGGACTTGTAGCGCAGCGGGCTCCGGTGAGCACTGCCTGACCCCGGTGCAGCCGCAGCATGGGATGCTTCCATGAGAGGCGGTGACATGGCTCCTGATATTGTTCCAGGGAGGGTATGAATATGGCAAAAGGCATCTATGTGGCCGCGGCTGAGCCCCGATCGGGCAAGTCGGTGGTCGTGCTCGGCATGATGGAACTTCTCTCTCGCCGGACCCGGAGGGCCGGTTTCTTTCGGCCTGTCATCAAGGAGCGGTTTCAGCCGGACAACCTGATCCAGCTCATCAGCAAGCATTATGGCCTGAGATTCCCGTACGAATCCATGTACGGGTGTACTTACGAGGATGTGCGGGAGTATACCGCCCAAGGTCGACTCGAGGATTTGCTCAAACTCATCATGGAGAAGTACCAGCGGCTCCAATCGGAGTGTGGAGTGGTTCTGTGCGCGGGGACCGACTTCTCCGGAGTGGTGGCTCCTCTTGAATTCGAGGTGAACATCGAGATCGCCAACAACCTGGGATGCTTTCTCATTCTCGTCATCAACGGAGCGGGAAGAGAGGGTGTGGAGATCACGGATGGCGCCAGGCTGCACTTGGAAAACCTTGATGAAAAGAACAGTGATGTCCTTGCCCTCATCGTCAACCGGGTGGATCCCGGCAAGCTGGATGCGGTGAAACAGAGCCTGAAGGGTGTACTGAGGGAGGGGATCCTGGCGTACGCGATTCCAGAGCATCCTGTTCTGGCACATCCGACCGTCGGGGAGATAGCGCGGGAGTTGAACGCACAGCTCATCAGGGGAGGCCCGGAGAGTTCCCATCGCGAAGTGATGCATTACAAGGTGGCCGCCATGGAACTCCCCCATTTCCTGGATCACGTGGAGGAAGGGAGCCTCATCATCACGCCGGGGGATCGGTCCGACATCATCCTGGGAAGCCTTGTGGCGGACGCCTCCCAATCCTATCCACAGATTGCCGGACTGGTGCTCACGGGCAATTTTCGACCAGCACCCCAGGTCCAGCGACTCATAGACGGTCACAAAGATTCTCCCGTTCCCATCTATAGCGTGGCAACGGATACCTTCACCACGGCGATGCGCGTGAACTCCCTGCAGGGGGCCATCCTGCCTGAAAGCACTCGAAAAATCGCGGCTGGGCTGGGGGCTGTGGAATCAAACGTGGATTTCAAGGAGCTTGAACGCCGGTTCGAAGTGGCTCAGTCGGTGCGGATCACACCGCTCATGTTCGAACAGATGCTCATCCAAAAGGCGAGGGCGGAACGCAAGCACATTGTCTTGCCTGAAGGGACGGAGGAGCGGATCCTGCGGGCAGCGGAAATTCTTTTGCTCCGGGGAGTCGTGGACATCACCCTCCTCGGTGATCCCAATGAGATTCATCAAGTGGCGACCAGGCTCGGACTCTCCATTGAGCAGGCAAACGTCATCAGCCCCTTGAATTCGGAGCATCGGGAAACCTTCGCTGAAAGTCACTTTGAACTCAGGAGGCACCGGGGAATCTCGAAGCAGATCTCCTACGACGCCATGGCCGATCCCACGTATTTCGGCACCATGATGGTGTATCATGGCATGGCGGATGGTCTGGTGTCCGGTGCAGTGCACACTACCCAGGACACGCTGCGGCCGGCCCTCGAGATCATACGGACCAGGCCCGGGATCTTGCTTGCCTCCAGCGTGTTCTTCATGTGCATGGGCGACCGGGTGCTTGTTTTCGGGGACTGTGCGGTGAATCCGGACCCCAACGCGGAACAGCTTGCCCACATTGCCATCAGTTCAGCGGAGACGGCCCGCAGGTTTGGCATCCTCCCGCTCATCGCCATGCTCTCATACTCGACCGGCGAGTCGGGAAAGGGAAAGGATGTGGACAAGGTGCGGGAAGCGACGGGCATCGCAAGGGAGTTGCGGCCCGATCTTGAGATCGAGGGGCCGATCCAGTACGATGCCGCCGTCGACGCGGCAGTGGCGAGGCTCAAGATGCCTGAGAGCAATGTGGCAGGCAGAGCCACGGTCTTCGTCTTTCCGGACCTCAACAATGGCAACATCACCTACAAGGCGGTTCAGCGATCAGCCAATGCGGTGGCCATCGGGCCGGTGATGCAGGGACTCAACAAGCCGGTGAACGACCTCAGCAGGGGGGCCACCGTGACGGACATCGTGAACACGATCGCCATTACGGCCATCCAGGCTCAGGGAAACCCGGGTTGATGCATTGGGTCATCGGGTCGTTGATTCGTGGCAACGAGAATAGGAAGGACTCTCATGAAAAAGAATCTCATCGTTGCAGTCGTTCTTGGATTTTCTCTGGTCTTCTCTGGATTTGTCATTGCGGCAGACGTCCCCCAGAAGGAGTCTTATCAAACCAAGTGTCCCGTAATGGGAGGGAAAATCGACAAGAAGTTCTATGCCGACTATAAGGGAAAACGCGTCTATTTCTGCTGTTCGGGTTGCCTTGAGGACTTTAAGAAGGATCCGGACAAGTACATCAAGAAGATGGAAGATGAGGGTGTGACGCTGGAAAAATCACCGCAATGAGCTGGCAGTTTCTGTCATTTTGTGCACTGGCCATAACATAACATCTTGGGAAGGTTGCGCTGTCATGAATGATATTTCTCGGCAATGCGGCCTTTTACGGGGTTCTCGTTTGGCCAGTGCTCACGCCGCATTCCCTGCCTGCTCCTTCTTGACGTGAAAGTGCCACCGCCATACTTCGTAGATGGCCGGATACACCAAAAGCTCCATAATGAATGACGTAAAGATGCCACCAATCATGGGGGCGGCGATGCGCTTCATCACGTCGGAACCCGCTCCGGTAGACCACATGATGGGGACGAGCCCCATGAACATGACAGCCACTGTCATAAACTTTGGCCTGAGCCTTTTCACGGCCCCTTCCACGATGGCGTGCCGCAGATCCTGTTTGGTCTTCATCATGCCTTTTTTGCGCATGTCGTAAAAGGCCAGGTCGAGGTAAAGGAGCATGAAGACCCCTGTTTCCGCATCCACGCCCAGCAGGGCGATCAACCCCACCCATACGGCAATGCTCGTATGGTAGTCGAGAGCATAGAGGAGCCAGACGGCCCCGATAGCGGAAAAGGGAACGGCGAGGAAAATGATGAGCGTTTTCGCCACCGACCCGGTATTGAAGTAGATCAACAGGAAGATGATGAAGAGGGTGATGGGAAGGATCACGACAAGCTTTTCCCTCACGCGCATCATGTACTCGTATTGGCCGCTCCATGCCAGGGAGTACCCGGCGGGGAGTTTGATCTTTTCCGCGACGGCCTTCTTGGCATCATCCACATAACCGCCCACGTCTCTTCCAGCCACATCCACATAGACGTAGCCGCTGAGCCTGCCATTCTCGTCGCGGATCATGCCGGGACCCGAGAGGAGCCTAATGTCCGCGATGTGGGCCATGGGGACCTGGGTTCCGTCCATGGTGGTGACCAGGGTTCGCTGAAGTTTTTCCACAGAACTCCGAAAGTCTCTCATGTAACGGATGTTCACCGGGTAGCGCTCTCTTCCCTCGACGGTCGTCGTGATACTCTCTCCGCCAATGGCGGATGTGATCAGCATCTGGGCCTCGCCTATCGAAAGGCCGTACCGGGCGAGCTGATCCCGCTTGAGGTCAAAGTCCAGAAAGTATCCCCCTGCTGTCCTCTCCGCGTATACGCTTGCGGTTCCCGGTACATCCTTGACCACGGCTTCGATCTGCTGTCCGATTTGCTGAATGGTCTCCAGGCTGGAACCGAGGACCTTGACGCCTACGGGAGTTCGGACCCCTGTAGAGAGCATGTCGACCCTCGCCTTGATGGGCATGGTCCAGGCATTCACAACTCCGGGGATCTGCATGGCTTCGTTGAGGCCTCCGGGTCCGTAGATGAGATCCTGTGTGGTCTTGTGGTCGGGCCATGCCCGGCGCAGGAGTCCCTTCAGCCAGTCGGGCGCCCAGTCGGAGTACCAACGGGGGACTTTGGGCCATTCCGAGTGGGGTTTCAGGATAATCACCGTTTCCATCATGGAGAAGGGAGCGGGGTCCGTCGCTGTTTCGGCGCGTCCTGCCTTTCCGTGTACCCGTTCCACCTCTGGGAACGACTTGAGGATCTTGTCCTGGATTTGGAGCAACTGGGCGGCTTCGGTGACCGATATGCCGGGCACGGTGGTGGGCATGTAGAGGAGCGATCCCTCATCGAGGGGAGGCATGAATTCAGAACCGAGGCGGGAATAGGGGAAATATGTCAGGGCCACCAGCAAAATGGCGGTCACAATGGTAGCCCACTGGTGCCTCAGGACGAATTCAGCCATGGGATGATATATCCGCATGAGTGGACGGCTGATGGGGTGTTTCTCTTCGCTGTGGATCTTTCCCACCAGGATTGCGTTCACCACGCTGGAAATCCATCGGGGTCTAAAGCGGAAGGGATCCATGCGCGTGAAGAGGAGCCGCACCGCCGGGTCCAGGGTGATGGCGAGGACCGCCGCAATGGCCATGGAAAAGTTCTTGGTGAATGCAAGGGGTTTGAATAGCCTTCCCTCCTGGGATTCGAGGGCGAAAATCGGCATGAAGGAGACCGCGATGACCAGAAGGGCGAAGAAGCTCGGCCCCCCCACTTCTTTGACGGCGCCGATGACGACATCCCGGAAATTCCCTTTCCGCCCTTCAGCATCCCAGTGTTCCAGCTTCTTGTGGGTCTGTTCCACCACCACTATGGCCGCGTCAACCATGGCACCTATAGCGATGGCGATGCCTCCCAGGGACATGATGTTGGCTGTGATCCTCATGCCGTAAATGGGGATGAAGGAGATGATGATGGCGGCGGGAATGGTGAGGATGGGGATGATGGCGCTCGGAATGTGCCAAAGGAAGATGAGGATCACAAGGCTCACGATGGTCAGTTCCTCGATGAGCGTGGTCTTGAGGGTGTCGATGGAGCGCTCGATGAGGTCCGAACGGTCGTAAGTGGTGACGACCTTGACGCCATCGGGAAGGTTGGGCGAGATCTCGTCGATCTTCTTCTGGACCCGATGGATGACATTGAGAGCGTTCTCTCCGTAACGCATGATGACAATCGCGCCGGCGGTCTCCCCCTGTCCGTCGAGTTCGGCTAAGCCACGGCGAATGTCGGGTCCCAGGACTACCCTGCCGAGCTGCTTCACGAGAACGGGCGTGCCCCTGTCCGGGTTCCGCCCCACGACGATGCTCTCGATGTCGCCGATGGAGCGGATGTAGCCCCTTCCCCGCACCATGTATTCCCGGCCGGAAAATTCGACGAGGCGTCCGCCCACATCATTGTTTCCGTCCCTGATGGCTTCGATGACTCTCTCTATGGGAATGCGGTAAGCGGCCAGTGCATTGGGATCGAGGCTCACCTGATACTGCTTGACGAAGCCGCCGATAGGGGCCACCTCGGCCACCCCGGGAACCGACTGGATCTCGTAGCGCAAAAACCAGTCCTGAATGGAACGCAGTTCGGCCAGGTTGTGCTTTCCCGCCGTGTCTACAAGGGCGTACTGGTACACCCACCCGATGGCGGTTGCATCCTTGGCCAGCTCCACCTGCACCCCCTGCGGGAGGCGGGGCAGGATGCTGCTCAGGTATTCGGTGACCCGCGAGCGGGCCCAGTAGATGTCCGTGCCGTCCTCGAAGATGATGTACACAAAGGAGTATCCGAAGTCGGAGAATCCCCTGATGTCCTTTACTCTTGGGACTCCGAGCATGGCCGTGACGAGGGGGTAAGTCACCTGGTCTTCCATGATGTCGGGACTTCTGTCCCAGCGGGAGTATACGATGACCTGTGTGTCGGAGAGGTCGGGGATGGCATCGAGGGTGATGTGGCGCATGGCGTAGAATCCGGAAAAGATCGCCATGCCGATGAAAAGGAAGACGACGAACTGGTTGTTCGCACAAAAGTCGATGATCTTGTTGATCACGGGCAGTGGCTCCTCCGCATCATGCCAGGGAAAGTGCACAAAGCACAATGCTGCCGTTTTGTAGCGTAGCCCCTCATGGCGTTCAAACCCCGGTTCGTCAATTCGAGGAGAATATGGGGACGCTCAGCATTTCGTTTCAGGGATTCGCCGGGTTGGGGTGCTTGTGGCCGGGTCCGGGCTGGGTTCCGTCCTCCATGACCTTGCCGGAACCGCTTGTGTCGCCGCTGGGAAGCGTCTCCCCGTGGCCGGCATGCACTCCGCCTGCGATGCCTTTCAACGCGGCCTTGAGCTGGCTTTCGGAATCGACGAGGAAATTCCCGGCGCTGACCACCTTGTCCCCCGCTTTCAGTCCTCCCAGCACAATGGAGCGATTCCCCACTCTGGCACCCACCTCGATCTTTCTGGGTTCGAAATGGCCGTTGTCGAGGGCGATGAAAACAATCTGATCCGTTCCCGAATCGAGGATGGCCTCATCGGGTACCGACAGGCGGGACCCATGGTCCACGCGGATTTCCACGTTGGCGTACATGTCGGGCTTCAGCTTGAAATCCGGGTTGGGAAATTGCAGGCGGACCTTGAGGGTGCGCGTGGTCCTGTCCACTTCGGGGTAAATGTAGTCCACCGTTCCCTTGAGGGACTTCCCCGGGTTGTATGGCAGGGTCATGACGGCATCCTGCCCTGCCTTCACCATGTTCACCTCGTACTCGTAGATGTCGGCGATGACCCAGATGGAAGAGAGGTCCACCACGGTGTAGAGTTCCGTTTCAGGGGTGATCCGCTGGCCGGGATAGGCATTCCGGGCGACCACGAAACCGCTGATGGGTGAATGAATGGCCATGGCCCTCACAGGGGACCCTTTCCGCTCGATCTCCCTGATCTGGCCGTCCGAAATGTCCCACAGCTTGAGCCGCTGCCGGGTGGATTCATAAAGCGAAGCGGCTCCCGACGCGATTTCCGGGAATGCACTGCCTTGCAGGGCATCCCTCGACTTCCTGGCGATGAGGAGTTCCCGCTGGGTGGCGAACAGCTCGGGGCTGTAGACAGTGGCAAGAGCCTGTCCTCTCTTGACCAGGATTCCAGTGTAATTGACGGCCACCTCCTCGATCCACCCCTCGATCTTGGTCTGGATCCGGGAAATCCTGGTCTCATCGTAAGTGAGGCGGCCAACAGCACGTATGGTGCTGGAGAGTGGCCCCAGGGTCACTTCCGTCAACTGGATGCCGATGAGCTGCTGTTTCTTGGGGCTAATATAAATGGTGCCGGCGGTGGCGGCCTCCTCAGCCGCTTCGTTGCCCTCCTGCTGTCTTTCGAGGTCCATATGGCAAATGGGACAGGTGCCGGGCTTGTCCGACTGCACCTGTGGGTGCATGGGACAGTAGTAGATGACGTGGGGGCTGTCAGTGCGTTTCTCTGAGGCAGGCTTGCCCGCTGAATCCGGGGTGGCCTGGCTATCCTCCATTTTTTCCAGATTCATGTTGCAAATGGGGCAGGTGCCAGGCTTTTCAGACCTGATCTGAGGATGCATGGGACAGATATAGATGGCTTTGGACTCGTTCGTGGCGCCCAATCCCAGGAAGCCCGCCAGTCTCGTGGTCTTCAGATGGTTCCTGGCCAGATATGCCGCCACCGAGAAGGATCCGGCCAGCAAGACGAGAAGCATGATCCAGACAATTCCCCCAAGCTGGCTTCGGAGGCTGGGATACGAAATTTCCTCACGATGAAAATGACGAGCTAGGGTGGAAGGCACTGTGGATTCCTCTCAGTGGATGAGCTCCGCCCCAATGACGGGTTCCAGCTTCGCCAAAGCCTTTTGGAATTCCGTCAGGGCTTCGAAGTATTTGAGCTCGTAGTCGAGCAGCGTCACGAGACTGTCGAGGAGGGTGAGGAAATCCACGGTCCCCGTCTGGTATGCGGCAAACGCGGATTCCAGGGCCAATTTCGACTGGGGGATGATGCCGCTTCCATACAGCTGCACCAGCCGGTCAGAAGTGGTGGCCACACTGTGCGCGTCGCGTACGTTGTAGCCGAGCGTCGATGTGATGCTTTCCCTCTGTTTTTGTGCGCTGGTGAGGTTGAGTCTGGCGCTCTCGAGATCCGGACGCTGCTTACGCCAGAAATACAGCGGCAACTTGGCCTTGGCCATGATGCCATACATCTCCTTCTGATCGTCTCGATCAACATAGCTGAACCCCACGGCGAAGTCGGGGTAGTATTCTTTTCGGGCCAGCTCCACGGCGTAATGACTGCGATCGATGTTCTTGTCCTGGGTCTTGAGCTTCGCGGAGTTCTCCAAGGCCATTTGGTTCAACTGGTCCAGAGAATAGGGGAGTTCTCCTTTGCGGTATTCAGCGGTTTTCGGAATCTTGGTTTCGGGTGAGCGAAAGAGCAGGCTGTTGATGAGAGCTTCTGCAATGGCCCTGCGCTGCTCGAGGACTGCCTGCCGGTCCAGGAGCTTGGAGAGTTCCACCTGAGCCTTGATGACGTCCTGCTGGGTCCCCTCGCCGACTCTGTACCTGGCTTCTGCCACCTGGGTGATATTCTGAAGGAGCTTCTTGTTCCTCTCCAGGATCTCCATGGACCTGTCCATCAAGGCCAGGTCAAAATAGGCGCCCTTCAGTTCGGAGACGAGTTCGCGTCTGGTCTGTTCGGTGTTCCACTCTTCCGCCGCTGCCTCAGATTCAGCGATCTTGCCCTTCAACTCCAGCTTGCCTGGAAAAGGGATTTCCTGTTCCACCCCCACGGTCCGCCCGGAGGAGGGGTCTCCTCCCTGCAGATCAGGTGGAAAGAAATCCCCCATGGTCTGGAAGGAGAGGACGGGGTCGGGGAGGGTCCGCGCGGAGATGATGGAGGCTTTCTTGGCTTCGGCAGCCTTCTGAACAGCCTGAAGGGCGGGGTTCCGTTCGTGAAGCTCACGCACCAGGTCATCCAGCGACGTGGTTTCACTGGGCGTGCTCAACAGGTCTTTGCCAGCTGGACACACCTCGGATTTTCTTGCCTGGGGCCCCCGGGCCCAAGTCTGCGCCCCAACAAACAGATACAGGACCGACATGAAGATGCCGATTGGCTTGCGAGGCCATGCGTGTCTCATGGATGCACTCCTGCCCAAAGACTCGGGCGTTGACGATTGAGCGGAGAATGAAATCGGGAGGAGCTGCTGCGAAAAGAAGTCCCACTCTATATATCGCAGTGTAAACGAAAAGCAAATACATACCTTTTTCATCTAGTTCCCGGCACGTGGACTTGGGGAGTTCGGGAACAATTTGAACAATGAATGCCCAGAAACAAAACACATAGAAAGAATTCATTAACGGGGTCCGATCGATGCTTGCAGGCTTCCCACTACATGGTGAATCAAGGGAGGGTGAATGGATCAAGGGATACAAAAGGGGGACTCAATAAATAAAGGCATTACCGTTAGTCGTTGCAGCACTGATGGATTAGAAGTATAGATGGGTGCATTCCATTCTGGTCGTGCTTGAATGCAATGTCTCAAGACATTTCCCAGAAGCAGCACTATGCAGGCTGGCCTGTTTATCTGAGATTGTCTTCGGCTTTGGACTGCAACACGTTCGTCACCCCATGGGGTTGTCAGTGGGCCATGTGATCCCATTGATATAACGATCGCAGGACGTTTCGAATTTTTGACAGGAAGATGACCATGAGAGGATGGAAAAGGCTTGTCGGTGTGGTGTCCTTCATCGCTCTTCTCGCGTGGCCTATCCCCTGCAAGGCAGCGGGAAGCGAAGACGTCGAAGTTCTGGTCGTCCGGGGGGACAATCTTGTGAACATTTGCAGGGAGTATCTGGAATATCCCGAGGAATGGCCGCGGGTGGCGGATGCTAACCAGATCGATGATCCACACTGGATCTTTCCGGGTCAAAAAGTGATCATCCCTGCCGAGCTTCTGAGGGGCATCCCCACGTCAGGCTCGGTATCGTTTATGAAGGGAACGGCGGAGATCCAGCGTCCCGGGCAGGCCGCATGGGAGCCTCTGAACTTGAAGGATCCCGTGGAGGAAGGCAGCAGTGTCAGAACGGGAAGTGGGAGTGCCCTGGAGGTGAGCTTTGGGGATGGATCCACGCTCCTCCTCAGGTCCGAGACCACGGTGGGTATGACCAGGGTGCGGCAGCGGGGAGTGATGGATTTCATCGGGGATTTGTTTCTGCGGGGAGGCACTGTCATCAATAGCATCAAGCGGGCAACCGGCAATGAGCCCCGCTACAAAATTCGCACTCCGTCCACCGTTGCGGCTGCCCGTGGGACCGAATTCAGGGTCGCTCACGACAAGAAGTCAACGAGCCGGGTCGAGGTCCTGGAGGGGACGGTGAGTGCCGGAGGCAGTGGACGAACGGTTGTCCTGGCAAGGGGAGAGGGTACCGTGGTGATGTCCGGTGCGGATCCCAAAGCGCCCGTTCGACTCCTCAGCCCGCCGAATCTGATCAACCCGGAGCCCCTTTACAGGAAGATGCCCATCGAATTCCGGTTCGACAGGGTGGAAGGAGCATTATCCTACCGCGTGATGGTGGGGAGGGATCGAAGTCTCAGGGATGTGATCCATGATGGCATGGTCCGTCCAGGGGAACTGTCGAAGGTCGAATCCCTTGAAGACGGGACGTACTTCATGCAGGTGGCGAGCATTGACAGGTTTGGGCTCGAAGGCATTCCGTCGGAACCCTCCCCTGTGAACGTGAGAACCAGGCCGATTCCGCCCTTCGTGCAGTCGCCGTCTGACGGAAAGGAGTACAAGACGGTCACCATGGAATTCTCCTGGCTCCAGGTGGAGGAAGCTTCGAAATACACCATGCAGATTTCAGATGGGCTGGATTTCGTCAGGCTTCTGGACGAAAGGGAGTTGATCAGGAAGACATCCTACAAGACCAAGGCCCTCAGTCCTGGAACCTATTTCTTCAGAGTGCGTTCCCACGCTGGCGATGGGTATGTGGGAGTCTGGTCCGACCCCATCCGTTTTACGCTATTGGAGCCGCCTCCAGCACCTCCTGCAAGTCCCCCGAAGAAGGATAGGAAAGAGATCGCCGTCCGGTGGAAAGATGTCGGCGAGGGGTACTCCTACCATTTTCAACTCGCTGCAGATCGGGAATTCAACGAGATTCTCATGGACAAGGTCGTGGGAAAGAGCGAGCACACCTTCATGAAGCCGAGGAAGCCCGGTCTCTACTATGTCCGTGTGAGCGCCATCAGGGCCGACGGCTTCGAAGGGCATTTCTCCCCACCACAGAGCTTTGAAATCGGTTGTATGGAGAAGTGAGCGCGCCCGCGATTCCAAGTAAGCACTGACTCGTGGCATTGACTGACCCATGAGAGACAAACGAATCTCGAGGCTCATTTTTACCGCTTGCGGGGTTGTGGCTTTCGTTCTCTGCATTGACTACCTTGGACTCTTGAGTGGTCTGAATCGCCAGGTCTACGACCTCTTTCATCGCTTCCGGGGATCCAGGGAAGCGTCCTCGGACATCCTTATCGCCGCAATAGATGAGAGGACGCTGCAGCGCCTCGGAAGATGGCCCATCGACAGGAGGCATTACGCGGTACTCCTAGACCATCTGAAAAATGCTGAAGTGGTAGGCATCGACATCATTCTGGGCGAAGCGAGTGAAAACGACGGAATGCTCGCTGACGCCGTGGCTCGGCATGGCAAGGTGGTTCTCCCTGTATATTTCGACCCGGAGGGACGTCTGATCTTGCCTCCGGCGTCGGTGGGTGCCACAGCCTTGGGCCACACCCACATTGAACAGGACGTGGACGGAATCACACGGGAGGTGGTGCACACGATTCGGTATGGGAATGAGATGGTACCATCGTTTGCATCGGCCATATACGATATGCTGCCCGGGAAGGGACTCTCTCGTGAGGAACCTATGTCCACGGAGGGAATTCGAGCCTCCTCAGCATTTCTTGTCCAGGCCGATCGGATGATCATCAATTATTACGGGCGGCGTGAGTCTTTCAGGCACATGTCGTTTCTGGAGATCCTCGAGGGCAGGTGGCCTGAGGACTTATTCAAAGGAAAGGTCGTGCTTGTAGGTCTCACCGCTGCAGGGGTCGAAGGGGAACTCCTCACCCCGTTCACTGATGAAGGTTCCCGCATGTCCGGAGTGGAAGTTCACGCGCATATTTTGAACAACCTCCTGGACGGGACCCGGTATCGACGTCTGGAGCCCCCCTGGATAGGGCTTGTCCTTAGCATTCTGGCCTGCCTGGTGTTCGCATTCGGTGCCCGCAGGACCCCATTACAGTTGGGGGTCGTCTGGTTTTTCAGCATGCTGGGGATATCGGCTTTCGTCTATTCCTGCCTTGTCGTCCTTAACGTTTGGATTATGCCTGGGCCGTTTTACACTCTGGTCACGGCCGCTTTGGCCAGCATCTATGTCATGGCGCTCCACGACATGCGCGCCTCTCTTCTGCAGGCACAAAAGGACTGGGAGGAATCCTTCGACAGTATTGACGATGCCATCGCCATTTACGGGAGAGACTGTCGCGTCGCAAGACTCAACAGGGCTGCATCCGAAAAGATCGGCGACTCCCTCTTTCAGTCATTGGGACGAATGTGCTCGGAATTCGTCCGCATTGAGGAACCTATCGAGACGTCGCTGTACAATCCTATGGAAAATAGGGACCGGGCTGATCGCGATGAAGAGGTCTACGATCATGAGATGAATCGGCACTTCGAGGTTCGAATGATGCCCCGGAAAGATGAGAGGGGGTGTTTCTGCGGGGTCGTGCAAGTGCTGCGTGACATTACCGCGAGAAAACTCTCCGAGAAGGAACGGGAAAGACTCCAGGCCATGCTCGTCCAGGCTCAGAAGATGGAAGCCATTGGAACTCTGGCCGGCGGAGTGGCTCATGATTTCAACAACATACTATCCGCCGTGATCGGCTATGCAGAGCTCGCATTGCTTGACAAGGAAATGACGCCTCGGATCAAGAAGCACCTCGAAGAGGTTCTCAAGGCCGGAGGCCGGGCCAAGGAACTGGTCCAACAGATCCTCAATTTGAGCCGCCAGAGGAAGCAAGAACTCAGACCCGTGGAAATCACCCCCCTGGTCAAGGAAGTGATCCAATTCCTGCGCGCCTCCCTCCCAAAAACCATCGAAATACGCAAGGATTTTCGCGCTGACTCGGCTTGCACGCTCTCTGATCCTATCCACATTCACCAGATTCTCATGAATCTTTGTACCAATGCAGCTCATGCCATGCGAGAGCAGGGCGGGACGCTGGAGGTCTCCCTCGAAACCATTGACCTTTCGGAGGAGGACAAGGTGGTCTATCCCGATCTGTCTCCCGGGCCGTATATCAAGATGAGCGTGGCGGACACGGGACCGGGTATTGAGAAGTGCATCAGGGACAGGATCTTCGATCCGTACTTCACGACAAAGCCTCCTGGCGAAGGGACAGGCATGGGTCTTGCCGTGGTGCAGAACATTATCAAAAGCCACAG
Source organism: uncultured Syntrophobacteraceae bacterium (assembly GCA_964623165.1). Lineage (GTDB taxonomy): Bacteria > Desulfobacterota > Syntrophobacteria > Syntrophobacterales > Syntrophobacteraceae > JAAYUJ01. The sequence goes on along the minus strand of CAZURN010000010.1, from coordinate 7,132 downwards.
GGGAACCATCACACTCTACAGTGAGATCGGGCGTGGCACAGTCTTTCATGTGATCCTTCCGAGGATTGCCGTAGAGGGTGTGACAGAAGCAAGAACTTTGGAGAGAATACCTCGAGGCCATGAGAGAGTTCTGTATGTCGATGACGAGGAGACCCTTGCATACCTCGGTAAAGAGGTATTGGAATCACTGGGCTATGACGTGGTCGCCAAGACAAGCAGCAGGGAAGCGCTGGACATTTTCCTTGCGGAGCCAGGCCGATTCGATATCCTGATCACGGATCAGACCATGCCACACATGACCGGGATGACCCTGGCTGAAAAGATTCTGGAGGTGTGCCCGCATGTCCCGATCATCCTGTGCACGGGCTACAGCGATCTTCTTTCCAAAGAGAAGGTGCAAGCGCTGGGAATCAAGGCCTTCCTGATGAAGCCTCTGCTCATTCGTGAACTTGCCACAGCCATTCGAAAAGCCATCGATGGTCCAGGTGACTGAGATCGACGGCACCCTGGGTGCAGCAGACCGGACGGGATGGACTGAGAACTCGTCCCTGATGAAGTGTCATCGCAGTCCGGGCGGAGCAGGCCAATGCCTGAGCAATGACCGGCAGTGTGCTTGGAAACAGGAAGGCAACAAACTTCATTCGTGCTTGCTATGTGCGCCGGCGAGCCGTATGATGGTGTTCAGGGATGCTCCGGCAGCATTACCTATAATGCTTCGGAAACTCGTGTCGCGGCCTTCATGACCTCACCCGTTCATGCCGAGGGACTCCCTCCATACCATACGGATGGATACTCTCATCCGAATTCAATCGTATGCTCGCGGGAGTGCCGGCGTCTCGACGGGTTGTTGGGAATCCCTTCAAAAGGGCGGGACTTCTTTGTGTCGGGTGGTGGCGAAATGCCCCCCCATTTCCAGAACAGGAGGGCCAAGAATGGAAGTGACACATGACGAGATCATCCTTCGAAAGAATCTGCCAAGGGTCGGACAGACCGTTCGGAGCAAGATTGACGGCAAGCTGTGGAGAGTGATGGAGAAGAGGGAAATATGGCAGCCTACCGGTGATGACCCCAAGGACGGTCACCCGAGGCTGGTTCCCGCCATCCACCTCACCTACTGGCTCATCCAAGAGGGAGCCATGCCGGGAATCGGCCAAATGCTCGGACAGGCCTACACTCTTCTGGACAACACGTTCGAATCAAACTGGGAGATCATGGAATCCAAATGACGGCCGAGATGTGATGCAGTAACCGGGATGGCTCATCGGAGGAAAAGAGTTTTAGGGAGTGCCGGCGAATGCCCCCGCGAGTCTAGCCGTCCTGGAAGCTGACCGACATGGATTTCTGCATCCTCCAAGACTGTGACCTGCTAGCGACCTGCTGCGGAGGGCGTCGGGAACGCAAGCAGCATTGGGGCGATCCCTGATCCACCGGGCTTCTCAGCGTTCTCCGCGGTAAAAAATGTGGAAGTCGGTCCCAGGGTCGCGGCCCATCGACGAACAGACCAATCCCCCCATGTTCTAATCCCCTTGAAGGACTTTGAAACGGACGCCGAGCCCCCCGTCATCTGGGTATGGGCACAGGTGCCTTTTCCCTGTTGTGCCTTGCACTCATTTGAGATATCAGTATTGGCTCTCCCCCCGAACAGCCGAAATATCAAGGCCCATGGCGTCTTGGGCTGTGGGACGCCCCTGAGGAATGGTTTGGGGAGGCCAATGCCATTGGGGGAATCATGGGGCGCGAATGGTGGTTTGATTCGGCGGGAAACTCGCTTCCGTTCCTGGTGAGTGGTGGAATCCGCAACGGGGATGTTCTGTGTGTGCCCCGGCGGTTATTCATGGAAAGGGCGAAGGCATGGGCGGTCTGTTCGGCATAGTGTCGGTGAATGATGGGGTGGCGGACCTGTTTTACGGCACCGATTATCACTCCCACCTCGGCACTCGCAGGGGGGGATTGGCGGTGGCCAACTCCAGCGGGTTTCAACGTTCCATCCACAACATCGAGAGCAGCACATTCCGCACAAAGTTTGAGAAAGAGCTCAGGAATTTTCGTGGAAACGCAGGCATTGGCGTCATCAGCGACACTGATCCCCAGCCGCTCATCGTGGGGTCCCATCTGGGCAAATTCGGCATCGTGACCGTGGGGAAAATCAATAACCTCAACAGCTTGGTGGAGAGAGCCTTTGGGCGCCGCCGCTCTTTCCTTGACACGACAGGGGGCGTCATCAACCCTACGGAAGTCGCAGCGATGCTGATCTGCGACGAGGAAAGCTTCGAAGACGGTATCCGCAATGCGCAGAATTCCATCGAGGGATCGTGCTCCATGCTCGTCCTTACGGCCAGAGGGATCTATGCTGCCAGGGACCGGTTGGGGAGGACACCACTCGTGATAGGGCAAAGAGAGGGTGCCACGGCCGTCAGTTCTGAGTCCTGTGCTTTCGCAAACCTTGGCTTTGAGACCGAGCATTTCCTGGGACCGGGTGAGATCGCCTTCATGACGCCGGATGGATGGGAGACGCGGGCTGAAGCGGGTCAACGGATGCAGATTTGCGCTTTCCTCTGGGTATACTATGGTTATCCTGCCTCGGAATACGAAGGGATCAACGTGGAGTGCGTTCGCAACGCCTGCGGTGCCGCACTTGCCCGCCATGACGATGTGGATGTGGACTACGTGGCCGGCATCCCCGATTCAGGGATCGGGCATGCCATAGGTTACGCGGCGGAGCGAGGAATTCCCTACCGGCGCCCTTTCGTCAAATATACCCCCAGCTGGCCCCGGAGTTTCATGCCTCAAAACCAGGCAATGAGGGATCTGGTGGCCAGGATGAAGCTCATCCCGGTGAGTAGGCTCATTGAAGGGCAACGACTGCTGTTCTGTGAGGACTCCATTGTTCGAGGGACACAGCTCAAGGGCAACATACAGATTCTCTTCGAATGCGGGGCCAGGGAAGTCCACATGAGGCCGGCCTGCCCAACCCTCATCTTTCCCTGTGAATTCCTCAATTTCTCCACGTCCCGTTCAACCCTTGATCTCGTGGGCCGCCAAGTCATCAAACGCCTCGAAGGGACCGAGGACAAGGACTTGGACGAATACGCCAGGGCCGGTTCCCAAAAGAACCTTTCCATGATCGATGAGATCAGGAAGGGTCTTCACCTGACCACCTTGAAATACCAAAGACTGGAGGATCTGGTGAAGTCTATCGGGCTTCCAAAGGAAAGACTCTGCACCCACTGCTGGGATGGGACCAGCTTCACATGAGGGCGGTTGACGGATGGAATGGGCCTCAAGCAAGAGATTGGTGCCATGAAATTGAGTGTCGTCGTCCCCTGTTACAATGAGGGACTGGTCGTTCGCGAGACTGGCAGCAGACTCCTCGACCTGGCCAACCGCTGGGTTTCCAGGGGTTTGATCGACGACCCTTTCGTCCTCCCGGATTACATGGATGACTTCGAGAGCGTCGATTTGGGTGAGCATTAATTTCCAAAGTAGGCGTTCACGACTCGTGGTGCATTGAGCACTTCCGAGGGGTTCCCCTCTGCGACGACAGTGCCTTCGCACAGGGCGATGAGTCGGTCAGAGGCCTGAGTGGTGAGATTCAGGAAATGGTCGATGATGAGGAGGGTGAGTCCCCGATCTCTCAAGGCCCGAATGAGCTCAACCGCCTCCATGCTTGCCTGGGGACTCAGTCCGGCGGCGAATTCATCCAGGAGGAGGAGGGAGGGTGTGGTACCTAGTGCCCTGGCCACTTCGAGGCGTCTCAACTCGGACAGGGTCAGCTCTCTTGCCGGAGTCTCGGCTTTGTGTTCGAGTCCGACCAAGCCGAGGAAGTCCAGGGCCTCCCGGGTTGAGTCCACTCTGCTTCCCTTACTCCTTCCCCCGAACCAAACCCCCATGAGGACGTTTTCTAACACCGTCATGTATGGAAACGGACGAGGAATCTGAAAGGTCCGTCCAATGCCGAGCCGGCAAATGCGATGGGGAGGCAGCGCAGTTATGTCCTGACCCCTGAAGATCACGGCCCCCCGAGACGGACTCACATGACCGCAAATCGTATTGAAAAGAGTGGTCTTTCCCACGCCGTTGGGCCCGATGATTCCCACGATCTCCTGCTCATGGATCCGCAAAGAGATGTCCCTGAGGAACGGGGTTCCGTGGAACGCAATGGAGAGGGCTCTCAGTTCGAGGAGCGCTGGAGACTTTTCTGGAGCCATTTTCCCATTCCCTGTGGAAAGAGGATCAGGGTGACGATGACTACCAATCCATAGAGGACTGAGTGGCCCACGGGAAGCCATGAGCGGAACAGCCACTGGTCGAGTGGGTATAGGATAATGGCACCCAGGACTGGCCCATACCATTGAAACCTGCCTCCGAAAATGGTCAGGACCAGGGGCAATGCGGACATGTGAAGGCTGAAGACGAGCCCTGGTTCGATGAGACCCATGAGATGTGCATAGAGCCCGCCGCACAGACCCGTGAAAAAGGCACTCGCCGTGATGACCAGGAATCTGATCCGGTTCGTGTGGATTCCAAGGACCCCGGCTGCCGTCTCATCCTCGCGAAGGGCACGGATGGCCCATCCCCATCGCGAGACAATAGCGCGCCTGTGCAGGAACCCGGCGCCGACCATGATTGTGAGGAGAAGCGTGTATAAGGCCGCCGGGTTCTCGTCGAAGCGGATCACCATGGTTCCGAGTGCCAACGGCGGAAGTGGCGGAATTCCCACCACCCCGAGAGAACCAAAGGTAAAGCTGTCCCAATTGTCGACAATGACTTTGGGAATCTCTACGGAGGCTAGGGTGGCCAAGGCGAACGAAGCACCCCGAAGCTTTCCAAATGAGGCATGCCAGCCCATTCCATAAACAGCACCCAGAAGAGCTCCAAAAGGAATCGTCAAATAGGGAGAAAGGTGGGTGTAGTGATTGCACAGGGCCGACCCGTATGCCCCGAGGCCGAAGAAGGCGGCATGGCCCAGCGAAACTGCTCCCGCCAGGGAACAGAGGTTCCATGCCATGGCGAGACATGCATGGAAGCAAGCCATTCCCATCACCCTGAATTGGATAGCGTTTTGCGGAACAAGGAAAGGCCACGCAATGATCGCTGGCATTAAACCCCAAAGCAACAGGGACTGCGGATTCTTTGCCGTGCGGTTCGCCCTCTTCATCGTGCGCCCTTGGTCCATGCGGGCAGAAGCCCTTCTGGCCGCAGTCTCAGCAGAGCAATGAGGGCCACGGCGCTCGCCATTTCCCGCCATCCACTGCCGAGGAGCAAGACTGTGGCGGACTCCACGAGGCCAAGTATCCATCCCCCGACCAGCAGGCCGCGAATGCGGCCTGCCCCGGCAAAAATGCTGAGCACGACAGCGACCAGGGTCGCCTCGATGCCTCCGAACGGATGCAAATAGGCCGTTCTGGCATAGAGCGGACCGGCGATGCCGATCAGGAGGCCTCCCAGCCCGAATGCCGCGATGTGCATGGTTCGCACATTGATACCAGCAAGCCTAGCGGCCTCACTGTCCTGAATTGTTGCTCGAAGCGCCTTGCCAAGAAAGGTTCTCCGAAGGATGGTGTAGGTGATGCCCGTTGCCGAGAGGGAGACGGTGATGAGGAGGATCTGGGTGTCTGTGATGATAGGGCCCGAAGGAGCCATGTCAAGGATGTTTGTGCCGGGACCAAAGAGCCGGTAATCAGCGGTGAAGCCGATGAGCATGCAGTTCTGCAAGAGCATGGCAAAACCGAAGGTGACGACGAGGGTGTTCAATTCGTCCGCATTCGGAATCAATTGCAGAAGACGCTCAAGGAAGAGGGACAGGAGAAGCATGGCCAACATCGACCCGGGCAGGATCGCAGCTAAGGGAAGGTTCAGGCCTCTGGCCAGGAAATAGGCCACGTAGCCACCGAGAATCACCATCTCTCCGTGAGCGAGATTGAAGGTGTGGGTCACACCCAATATGAGGGAGAATCCTAGCGCGACGAGGGCATAAAAGGACCCGAGGCAGAACGCGTTGAACAGGAACTGAAGAGTCATCCCTTGCCCGTTCTTCTCCACCAAAAGGCATCACCGGGCCTTTTCAATCATCTTTCCGGTCGCCCGTTCAGGGGGATACACCGCGACCATGCGCCCTTCTTGAATCTGGACGACCACCTGGCGATAATGCCTAGGATCACCATACTCATCGAAGGCCAGGCGTTCCATAGGGAGGAGGAGATCCAGTCGATGGAGCTCCTCAGCGACGGTTTCTCCACGGAGTTCCCCCGTCCTGTGCAGTGCACCTTGCATGGCGGCCAGGAGTGCCCTGGCGGAGGCATATCCGTGCATGGTTGTTGTGTTCGGGGTTCTACCAAAGTGCTTCTCGAACGCGTCCACGAAGTCTTCCGACTCCTTTTCCGTGCCAGGTAGAGTAATCCCGGGATTCCAGGCACACATGCCGAAGAGTCCTTCGGCGGCGCTTCCCATGGCCTCGATGAAGCTCGGATAGGCGATGCCCCAGGGCCCCAAATAAGCTCTGATTTCCAGTCGCTTTTCGGCCAGTTGACGGGCCAGGATGAGGTGGTCGGGATAGAATCCGCCCGAAATCAGCAAGTCGCCCTTTGACATGCGTAATTTCATGAGAAATGGTGAGAAATCGGGAGTGCCGGGGCGGAACTTCTCGAACATCACGACCCGAATCCCAGACGCTCCCAGGCGTTTGCGCATCTCCTCGGCGAATTCGGTGGACCCAGGCGTTGCGGAAAAAAGGATGGCAGCCCCTTGAGGGCGAAGGACATGTGACAGGAATTGGGAGAGTGGCTCCAGAATGCCTTCGAGTCGTGACACCCGGAAAAAGTAAGGATTCCTGCGGCCCCGGGTGAGGTTTCCCTGGAGGCTCGCAGATGCCACGAAAGGGGTCCGGTGTTTGGCCGCCACCTCACTCACGGGACCGACCAGGGAGTCGACGTATCCACCAACCAGCCCGCTCACCCCGACCCGGTAGAGGAGGTCTTCGGCCTGGTTCACGGCAGTTTCGGGAAGGCTCTGATCGTCTCTAGTGAAGACCTCTATCCTCCTGCCGAGAATGCCGCCCTGGTCGTTGGCTTGGAGAATTGCGAAGAGTATCCCCTCATGGATCTCCTGCCCGTGTTTGGCCAACTTCCCGGTC
>CAZURN010000009.1:1376-38544 GCA_964623165.1 uncultured Syntrophobacteraceae bacterium | reverse complement strand
ATGTCCAGGGACCACAGTAGTAGTATACGCCAGCATCCACCATCCAGCCGGTGTAATCGCGGCTCTTCAGGGTTCCGCCGCCAAGGAGAAGGCTGTTGAGGTTGCGGGGCAGAACGTTGCCGAAGTCATCAACAGCTGCCGCTCTCACCGCCACATAGTCATCGATGTCCATCTTAACGCTGCCAAGGTTCTTGACGAAGGTGACGTAGGCCTTCAACCAGTCGATCTTGTACTCCAGGCTGAAGCCCAGATCGAAGAAGTTGTTCGAACTCACATTGAACAAATCACGATCGAAAAAGTTTGACGGATTGGCAAAACGCTGTTCCTGAACAAAAGCCGACGGGGTGTTCAGGGACTGGGGGAGAACCGAAGCAGCCACATTGTGAGCATACTGATAGAAGAAGGTCAGGTTGGCCTTCCACGGCCCACATGCATAATCGAGGGCCACCACCCAGTCGTCCACATTCTCTCCGTAATAGCTGTAGAGGCTATTACCAACGAGATCCGTATTGTCCCTGGCGTTCTGACCCGCCACATAACCCACGGTGATTTTGAAGGGGTCGAGCTTCGTCACGAACAATGCCGCCGAGAAATCGTCATCGACGATCCAGGAGTTGCCAAGCACGATTCCCTGAATACCGATCAACGCTCTCGTGGGGGTGCAGGGAATGGCAAAATCGAGGTATGCGTTCTTCAACTCGACACTGACGCCGTCCGCGCCGACATTACCGCCGGATCCACGGCCTACCCCGCCTCTGGCATCACCCCAAATGGTGTCGCCCATTTCCCACTTGACAACGAGCTTGAGGTTTTCGCTCGCCTGAACGGTCAAGTAGAGGCGAAGGCGCTGATCGATGCGATGATCACTGTCTTTCCAATCGTCGGTGCCATCGCCGACGTTGTCGCTTCCAAGCCAGCGGACGCGGAACTGACCGCCCCACTTGAAATCGACGGCTGCCAGCGCCGGAGTGGCCACCAGCACTGCCATCAAGAGAACAACCAGAACTGTGAAGTTCTTTCTCATCTCTTTCCTCCTAAAAAGCTAAAAACACTCTTTCCGAACAACAATCACTTAGCCCCAGACATTGCTTCGTTGTTGCGCGTTCACCCCCTTTCCCGTTTGTCGAAAAGCCGCTAGTTTGCCCCTTTACCATTTGGCGTACCATGAACGGAAAAAGATAAATTGTCAACAAAAAATGAGGGACGCCTCCTTTTTCATCGGAATTCCTGAATTTGTTCTTGAGTCTCTTCCTCCCTTCCAGCCCATTCCCACGAGTGCATCAGGCAGCAGTCCGACGCGCAACGCTTCTTGAATGGTCCCAAATTGGGAGATGTTCTGCAGTTGTTTTCCGTCATGCCTTATAGTTGCGGATCAAGCCCTGCTCAGGCACCGTATGCTGTTGCCGAATTCCACCTCCTGGATTCCTGCCTCTTCAGGCATCATTGACGTGGAATCACAATGCGAGAACTGCTCAACCGGGGGAATCCTCGTGCGGGGTGGCGCGGTGCCGGGTCAGGTGAATGACCTGTGGCCCCGGCTGGAGTCGCCCGGCTTGTCACGAGCAACCCGGGGCGCAGGGATTTTCCCGTTCCCAAAGCCACGGGATTCCTGTATCCTTCAACCGGTTGCATTCCAGTAATGGTCAGTTCTGAAGCGGTTTCTATAACCAAGGAGGAAGACAATGTCGGCGCTCAACCATCCGGGCAAGCGTGTTGCCCTTGTCATCACACTCATATTCTGCTCGACGATGCTCGGCCCCTTTTCGTGGGCTGCCGAATCATCGGGTTCTCCCGCGAAGGTCGCAATTTTGCCGTTCACCATGCATACTCCCAGCAACCTTCAATATCTCCAGGACGGCATCCGCGACATGCTCACATCACGGCTGGCATGGCAGGGAAAGGTGGCCGTGGTGGAACGCGCTGCAACAGACCAGGCCGTGCGCGGCGTCAAAGGGGATCTGGCCCCTGATGATGCGCTGCGCATCGGGCGAGCTCTCAAGGCAGACTATGTGCTCTATGGAAGCATCACCGCCATAGGCCAGACGGTGAACATCGACGCCAAGATGGCCAACATTGCCGGGAAGGGTGACCCCCTCTCTCTCTCCACTCAAACCCGGTCCCTGGACGATGTCATCCCACAGATCAACATGTTCGCACGCAACATCAACAACAAGATCTTCTCAAGACCCGGCGAAGAGGGTGGATCACAGATGGCGGAAGCCGACTCCATCGGCAACCGCAACCCCGAACTCCTGATCCCGGGAGCCATGGTTTCCGGCGACCGAATCTCCTACATCAACCCCAATTTTATTGAAATCACCTCCGAAGCCGCTCTCCGTCAGTCCGGGCTCTGGAGAAGCCAAACGTTCAACGGTGGCATCGTGGGAATGGACGTGGGGGATGTGGACGGCGACGGAAAGGTCGAGCTGGTTTGCATCACCGCCAGGCAGGTTTTCGTGATGCGCAAGGAGGTGGATGCCCTCAGGACCATCGCCGCGTATTCGGGGGCCTCGACGGATCATTTCTATTGGGTTTCCGTGTTGGACATCAATCAGGACGGCAAGGCCGAGATTTTTGTCACCAACCTTCGGAGGAAGAACGAAATAGGCCCTCAAGGAAACCAGATCATGGGTACGAGGGGGTTCACGGAGGAACTGGCTTCCTTTGCGATGTCGATGACAGCCGGCAAACTCCAGATCATCAGCAAACCTGCGCATTACTTCCTGAATGCCGTGGAGTTTCCAAGGCGGGGCAAGATACTCCTGGGCCAGGAGAAGGGGCAGGTTGAAGATGGCCCTTTCAAGAGGGACATCCACGAAATGATCCTCAAGGGCGACCGGCTTGCTGTCGCAGCCCCCGCCAACCTGCCGAAGCAGTGCAACGTGTTCAATTTCGCCAGGTCTGACATCAACAATGACGGCTCGGAGGAAACCCTCGTCATCGACTCTTCCAGCAACCTCGTGGTCTACAACAGTGGCGGGAACATCATATGGAGAGGAAACAACCTGTTCGGTGCCACAACCAACTCCTTCGAGGGAAGGGTCATCGACCGGCGCTACAACCAGGTGGACATGTTCAGCATCCCCGTTCCCATTCTTGTGACCGACCTCAACCAGGACGGAATTCCGGAGGTCATCGTTTCTCGGAGCATGGAGAACCTGAGCCGATTTCTCCCACAAGGCCTGAAGTATTTTGACCGGGGTGAAATCGTCTCCCTTTCATGGGACAATATGGGGATGGTGGAGAACTGGAAGACGCGTGAAATCAGCGGCATGGTCACGAGCATTCGCATCGCCGACTTGAACAACGATGGGACCAAGGAATTGGGGGCAAGTCTCGTCCTTGCGAAGGACTTCTTGAAGCTGTGGGAAGCCAGAAGTTCCATATTCAGTTATGACCTGAACATTTCCACCGCGCCCAAGACTTCCGGAATCGACACCTCCAAAGGCAAGTCTTCCAAAAAGGTTCAATAAGCCTGTTGGTGGCCGTGGCTTCTTGTGCCGGGAACTGAATGAGGACCGGTACCCGCTCACCCCTCGACCTGGATGGTCAAGGGGAGAGCGGGTATGGCCGACCTGCCTCGCCTCCTGCAATCACTGACCGATTTTTCGCTCCCGCCGGTGCAGATCACCATTTGGTTACCACTCAAGAGTCAGCCAAGAGTCGGCACGCCTCACCATATTCAGGACCATGTATCCGTGGCATGCCCTCATCGGTCGCTCAGCATAACGGGCACAAGCCCCTCGGCTGCGTCCGCTCGACTGCAGCTGTGTATCACATCCACAGAACCTGTCGCCCCCCCCGCGCTCGCCAGGTGAAGGGCGCAAGAGACAATGTGAACACAGTGCAGTGCGCCGCTGCATTGAGAGAAGTGGAACAAAGTCCCGCAACAGGATGCGGAATACCTGACCGCCGGCGTGAGGGTCGGCGATGCCGCATGAATCATTGTGGCAAGCAGCCCGCCGCCCCACGCCAGTGTGATTGCCCCCCCAGTCACACATCGGCTTGACATGCCTCTCCATTTTCGTTAACTTTTTCACACTGACCTGGTTAACCATGTGACCAGACATTCTCAAGCGAATTTGGAGAGAGCACGCCATGCCGCTCAAAGACCTGCAGTCCATCGTTTACGCATCCCTCTTTGCCGCGCTCATCGCCTGCGGCGCTTACTTGGCTGTTCCCATCCCCATCAGCCCTGTGCCCATCATACTGCAGAATCTTTTCGTTCTTCTGGCCGGCCTTCTCCTTGGAGGCCGATGGGGACTCGCTTCCGTCGGCATTTACATTTTGGCCGGAGCCGTTGGGTTGCCCGTTTTCACCGGGGGCAAAGGTGGAATCGCCCACTTTCTCGGGCCAACGGGAGGGTATCTTGTGGGGTTTGCCGCAGCCGTGTTCGCCACGGGGTCCATTGCCCATCAAACCGGGACGAGCACTGGGAGAGACGTTGTCGCCGTCATCGTCGGCACCCTTTGTGTGTACGCTTTCGGCGTCCCGTGGCTCAAGGCGGTGACGGGCATGCCCTGGGAAAAGGCCTTCCTTGCGGGAATGGTTCCCTTCTTGATTGGTGATGGCCTCAAGGCGGCCTCGGCCGTCATTCTGGCCAGAGCTCTTCGGCCCGTGATCCAGAGGCAAACACAGATGGCGTCTGCATGATTGAGGTCCGGGACCTTCACTATTCATATCCCGACGGCACACCTGCCCTGCGTGGGATTGATCTCGAAATCCCCGACGGGGAGTTTCTTGCCATCTGCGGCCCTAATGGGAGCGGGAAGACCACCCTCATCCGCCACATGAACGGTCTCTTGACGCCCCATTCCGGGCTGGTTCTCGTGGACGGCATGGAAGCGTCCCGGTCGCAGCGCGAAGTGATTCAACGTGTAGGAATGCTGTTTCAGGATGCGGACAGTCAAATCGTGGGCGAAACGGTTTGGGAGGATGTGTCCTTCGGTCCAAGGAACCTTGGGCTTTCAGATGCGGAAGTCCGCAAGCGCGTCGTTTCAGCTCTCAATTCCGTGGGCTTGAAAGATCACTCACACAAGGCCTGCCATCTTCTCTCCGGGGGTGAGAAGCGCCGGTTGGCCATCGCTGGTGTGCTCGCCATGCGTTCTCCGGTCATCGTTTTCGATGAACCCTTCGCCAATCTCGATTACCCGGGAGTTCGGGAAGTGCTTCACCGCATCTTGGAACTCAGGAACGAGGGTCACACCATCATTGTGACCACCCACGACCTGGAAAAGGTGGTGGCCCATGTGGACCGGGTGGCCGTACTCTTCGAAGGGCGATTGGAGGCCCTGGGATCACCGCAAGAGGTCATCCCTCTCCTCTCCCGGTTCCAAGTGCGTCCACCGTGTTTCAGCTATTTCGGTGAGAGGATGATCTCGTGGCTGGCCGATTGACTTTCCATTATTTCCAGGGGAACAGCCCCCTCCACCGCTGGGACGCCCGGTGCAAACTCCCCGCGCTGTTCTGTCTCACTTTCGGTATGCTCCATGCCCGGCCGGAACCGCTGGTGCTTTTTACGGTTCTTCTTGGAGCAGCCTTCGCGTCGACCCGGGCACCCCTGAAGTCAATCCTCTCGGACATGAGAGCCTGGGGAGTTTTTCTCGTGATCATCTTCCTTATCCAGGCCGTTTCACCCGGGGATCAGGAAGGCTGGCCATACCCCTGGATGCCTTGCACACCCGAGAGCCTGAGCGCGGCCGCCCTGACGTGCTGGCGACTCGGCCTGCTCCTCCTCTATTCGGTCCTTTTCACCATGGTCACGCGCCCCCGGGAAATGCAGGACGCGCTGCTCTGGTTCATGAAGCCCCTGCCCTTTCTTCCGGCCCGCCGCATCGCGCTCATGTTTTCTTTGCTCATGCGTTTTCTCCCCTTGCTGCTCGATGAGGTGGAAAGCGTTCGGACGGCCGCCAAATCCCGCCTGGGACATCTGCGGAGAAACCCCCTGACCCGCATCAAGTACCTTGTCCTCCCCGTTTTCAGGCGCTCCATTCTCCGAGCCGACGAACTTGCGCTGGCCCTCGCCGCCAGAGGTTTCAACGAGGATCTGCCGGTGTCCCTTCCTGGCGTGCGGTTCAGCCACGTCTTCCCTCTCCTGATCATGGTGATGGTCGTCCTTATTGGATCCACGCCCATCGTCCATGCCTTCTCCGAAGATTTGGGGACACTCCTGGACTTGCTGGTCAAGCGTGTGGAATAATTGATTCTGAACCCTTGACATGAGCAACCTTGATTGTCCGCCGCTTATTCTTGCACTCGGATGATCAGGAGGGTGTTCCTGGCAATGATGACCTGGATGGGCTATCTGACGGCTTGATCAAACCTGAAATCATGGCAATCTTGCGCGAACCCAACGATCCAAGACACATCGTCTGCCTGGATGTGCCTGATTTTTACGCGGCGCTGGAGGAACTCCGGAGGCCTGAGCTGGTGAAACGCCCGCTGGCTCTTGCGGAACCGGGCCCGAGAGCTGCAGTGCAGGGAGTCAATTCCGTGGCACGCTCTGAAGGCGTGCGGGAGGGGATGCCCCTCAATCAGGCTCTGCGCCTTTGCCGCAGGCTGCAGGTGGTCCCGCCCGATTATCGTTTCTACAGGGAGCGGCACCGGGACATCGTCCAGGAACTGGACCGTTATTCCCCCCTTGTGGAGGGCCCCCTGCCCGGGCATTACTTCATCGATCTCACGGGCACCGAGCGGCTTTGGGGTCCGAGCCCTGATGCGGCCTGCCGCATGGAGAGGCACCTGGCTCGGGGGATGCGCCTGCACGCACGTGTGGGAATCGCCCGGAACAAGCTGGTGAGCCAAGTGGCGGCCGCCTGCATCACGCCGGGAGACATGGGGCAGATTTTCCCTGGGGCTGAGACATCTTTCCTTGACCCTCTCCACGTAACGTTGCTTCCGGGAGTCGGACCCAAGACCGCCTCGCGCCTTGCCGACTTCAATATCCAAAGCGTGGGCCAACTGGCAGGACTGGCCCCAGAAGCCCTCGGCAGCGTCTTCGGCAGCGCCGGTTACAGACTCTCCCGCATTGCCCGGGGCATCGACCCCACTGCCGTCGTGCCTTTGCCGAAAATGGCAAAGCTCTCCATTGTGCGCACCCTGGACCGGGATGAAGTAGACCGGGACCGTCTCGAGGCATTTCTGTTTCACCAAGTGGAGGAGGCAGGGTGGAATCTCCGCGCCCACAACCGGTTTCCGCGACACTTCTCCCTGGAAATCCGATACGCTGATGGGGTAAGTGCCAGCGCTCAGCACCGTATTCCGCCTGTCACCGCCCATGTGGACTTGCGCCTCTTCGGCATGATCCTCCCATATTTCAGGAAACTCTTTCACCGCCGGGTGTCTGTCCGTCGCATGGCCCTTGAACTCTCTGATTTCTCCATGCCCATGCGGCAAATGTCTCTCTTCCCCTGGGAGGAGTCCTCCTTCCAGGAGGACTTGAGACTTCAGAAAGCCCTGGACACTATTAGAGCGCGGTTCGGAGAATCGGCCGTCCAGTGGGGCAGGGTCAGGTTGAGCTCGTGATGGGAACTGAAGGCATGGGCTTTGTTCACCTCCACGTGCATTCCCATTACTCCCTCATGCGGGGAGTGAGTTCTCCCGGGGCCCTGTGCCAAGCCGCCAAGTCGAAGGGGCTCGAGGTTCTCGCCCTGACCGACACCAACGGACTCTACGGACTCATTCACTTTCTCGAAGCCGCCACCCGTTGCGGCATCCGGCCGGTCCTCGGAGCCCATCTCAAGACCCGGTCACAAGAGGCCGTAGTGCTTGTCAAAACAGAGAGTGGCTACCCCATCCTCTCGGACCTCATCTCCCGCATTCACCTCCAGAAGGACTTTCTGCTTCACGAAGGGTTCCCCGAAGCCACCCGAGACCTCGCAGTTCTGTCTTCCGATGCCGAACTTCTCAGGAGCCTCCGGTCCAAGGTCGAGTGCTGGGTCGAAATCAATCCTGGCCCTCGGGGGCGCAGGGCCATGGAAGTCGCCATGGCTCTCCAGCTCCCTCCTCTCGCCACCAACGCGGTCTACTTCGCCCATCCCGATGATTACCCCCTTCATCGGCTGGTCCGGGCCATCGACGCCAATTGCACCCTGAGCACCCTCCCGCCCCATGAGACAGTCCAGCCAGGTCAATGGCTCAAGACACCAGCGGAAATGGCAAACCACCTGCCCTACTGTCCCGAAGCCATGGCCAACACAGCCAGACTAGCCAGTGAGTGCCAAACGGCATGGGATTTCTCAGGCACTGTCTTTCCCATTTACGAAGACAGGGACGAAGACCACTTTCAGGTCCTCCTCGAGGCCTGCCGAGAAGGAATACGATGGAGATACGGGGAAACCGGGCCGGCCATTGAAGCGAGGCTCCATGAGGAACTGGCGCTCATAAGGGGCAAGGGCTACGTGGATTATTTCCTGGTTGTGGCGGACATCGTTCGGCGCCGCCCAATCCACTGTGGGAGGGGAAGTGGCGCCGCGAGCCTTGTGAGCTACCTCCTTGGGATCACCCACGTGGACCCGATACGCCATCATCTCCTCTTTGGCCGCTTCCTGAATCCCCAGCGGAAGGATCCTCCGGACATCGACGTGGATTTTCCCTGGGACGAACGGGACGACCTTTTCGAGGAGGTCAGAAAGCACCACGGCGACGAGAGGTTCGCGGCGGTTTCCAACCACGTGGGTTTCGGTGCTCGGGCGGCGGTCCGCGAAGTGGCAAAGGTCTACGGCATTCCCGCGGCGGAAATCAAGGAAGTGACGCGGCGCTTGAGCTTCTGGACGGATCCGCAGGGCATCCGGGATCGCATGGAAACGCATCCCAAGTTCCAGGGGTTTTTCCTCGACCCACCGTGGCCTGAAGTCATGGAATGGGCATCCCGCCTTCAAAACATGCCAAGACACCTGTCCGTCCATTGCGGCGGCATCATCCTCACCCCCGATCCCGTGAGCAGTCATGTGCCCATTGAACGAAGCCGCAAAGGCGTTCGGATCATCCAGTGGGAAAAGGATCAAACGGAAAGCGCTGGACTCGTGAAGATCGACCTCCTGGGCAACCGGTCCCTCGCGGTGATCAGGGACACATTGGAAGCGGTTTTCAGGAACACGGGCAAACGCATCGATTACGCGACATTCAATCCCCTCGAGGATCCAGCCACCATCGAAACTCTGAGAGATGGGAAGACCATGGGTGTCTTCTACGTGGAATCACCGGCCATGAGGCAACTGCAGAAGAAGACCCGGCGGGGTGATTTCGAACACCTTGTGATCCACTCCTCCATCATCCGCCCTGCCGCCAACCGGTATATCAACGAATACATCCACAGGCTCCACGGTGCCCCCTATGAGCCGCTCCATCCCGACCTCAAGGAGCTTCTCGCTGAAACCTACGGCATATTGGTCTACCAGGAGGATGTGGTCCAGGTCTCCATGACCCTCGCCGGCTTCGACTGGGGTGAGGCGGACGGGCTGCGAAAGGTGATCAGCAGGAAAAGCCCGGAGCAGCTCTCCGACTACAAACGGCGATTCTTTGAGGGCTGCTCCGCCAGGGGAGTCTCTCAGGGGGTGTCTCACACTGTCTGGGACATGATCCTCTCTTTCGCCGGCTACTCTTTCTGTAAGCCGCATTCGGCCTCCTACGCCCTGGTGAGCTTCAAGTCCGCTTACCTGAAAGCTCATCACCCGGCAGAGTTCATGGCCGCTGTCATCAGCAACGGAGGAGGTTACTACAGCACTCTCGCCTATATTTCCGAAGCCAGGAGAATGGGGCTCACCGTGACCGGGCCAGACATCAACGCCAGTGAATGGAACGCATCGGGAAAAGGCGATGCCATCCGCCTGGGCCTGCAGCAAATTCAGGGAGTCAGGCGGGAGACAGTGGATGCTCTCTTGATCGAGCGATCCAGGAATGGTCCCTTTGCTTCTTTGGATGATTTTCTCCGGCGCGTTCCCCTGACACCCTCCGACGGGTCCCTCCTCGTGAAAAGCGGCTCCCTGGATTCCCTGTCGGGTAAGCGCAACCGGCCGCAACTCCTCTGGCTTATGGATTCAAGGCTCTTGCGAGGAAATGCAGCGAACACGAAGGCAGGGGGACGGCAGATGAGCCTGTTCGCAGGCTCTCCACGGAACGCCCCCATTCCTTCGCTCCCCGCCCTGAATGACCGGCAGCGCTGGCGGCAGGAAATGGAAACCCTCGGTTTCGTGCTCTCCGTGCATCCGATCACCTTATGGGATGGATGGATCCGACGCATTCCACGAAATGTCCTTCAGGCATCGAACCTCGTTGACCACGTTGGAAAGACTGTGTGGGTCATTGGATGGCCCATCACACGGAAGGAAGTGGTGACCCGGGAAGGCGACCCCATGGAATTCGTCTCCTTTGAGGACCACACGGCCATCTACGAGACCGTCTTCTTCCCAGGAACTTTTCAGCGGTTCTGCCGTGATTTGACTATGGACCGACCATACCTTCTCTACGGAGAAGTGCAGGAAGAATTCGGCACGGTGAGTCTCAATGTGAGCAAACTGGAGAGAGCCCCTTCGCTCCCCGACATGAAATGAAGGAACCCGCCCAGGCCTGATGCGTGTCGCGATTTTTCCTGGCCCGCCAGTTGTGGCAATCCCCCCGCCTTCGTCACCCGCAGGTCAATCCCATGTTGTGAGCCAAGACCTCTAGGAATCCTGTAGCCATATATTTGATTTTAAAGCTATTATTACAGGATCAGAGCGCATCGCTCTTTACCCCGTTTGGACAGATGACTACCTTTAGGCATGTACAAGTCAAGGGGCTTTAAGCGAACCCTGATCGCCGGCACGAAGATGCCGGTGCAAGAACGAGGAGAAACCAATGAAGAAGCTTCTAGCCTTGGCTTTGGTGATGAGCATATTGACCTTGACCGTTGGGTGCGCGGGATTGACTCCGACCCAGCAGCGACTGCTTTCAGGTGGTGCGATTGGAGCCGGAGCCGGAGCCGCCATCGGTGCAGCCACGGGTGGCAGTGCCGCGGCCGGAGCAGCCATTGGTGGGGCTGCCGGCGTTGTTGGCGGCGCAATTGTGGATAGCATCCATAGAGGTTACTAACGTGGCTGAGGGCGCCATTCGCGTCTCGGACGCACAGGCCAACGGGGGGGCCTTTGCACCCCCCGCCGAATCACTCGGAATTCCCATTCGCAATTGAGCACGGATCAACACTGAAGGGTCATCCATCCTAACCATTGGCACCGCAAACCACCTTGAATCAGGGGCTTGCAATCAAGAATGAAGCCCATCCATATCGTCGTTACGGTGGGAGACGGTAACCGTAGTTTCTTGCCTGTTGCAGACCCTGGCGCCTAACCACGACCCCGAGCCGCAGTGCGCCGGGGGTGACGATTGGACTCTGTCACAGAAGCTGCGGTGGGCGGATCTCAGTGTCTTCAGTGCAGGTTCGGAATGACGGCAGATCTGGAGGGGCATTTCCCCTTGGGGGGTTGTTCTGAGTCATGGACGCCTGGAGAGCGGTAAAAAGCAGATCTTTGGCAGGATCACTAATGGAACGGGGCACCTCAAAAGGCGCCCCGTGGTTACTGGCCGCTGATGTTCCCGTCGCCTTCACGCCGGGACTGCCGTCTTCTTGGACGCTTGGGCGGTCGAGGACTCAGAAAGTCCACCCGTATGTATTCACGTCGGTTCACGAAGGAAACAAACACCCGCTCCATTTTGAGCTCTTCCTGCACGATCGTGCGAATCAGGGCTAGATCAGAGTACTTGCTGATACCATGTTTGCGGTAGTCTTCCGTCTTGATGTAAAGCGACATCAGTAGAACTCTCCCTTTCAATGATCGAAGTGCCGCCCTCCACACCTGCCGGGGCCTTGCCAGGTGGAGAGCCTTCAGCTGCGGGAAACAAAATCAATCCTCAAAAGACCCAAGAGCAGTGTGACAAACCTCCGGGGTCTTGCGAAACCAGCCCCTCCCGCTCCCGCCATGCTCTCCCTTGCCGAACAATGATAACATCTCTTCATCACGTGTCAAAATATTATTGGGGCCCGGACCTCCGCTTGAATTGTCCATCGTTTGCAGTAGGATAACACGTTGAGGAGAGGCCTCTCTGTTTTGGGTGGACAGTTTGCTTCAGCTGTGGATATGGATCATGACCGAACGCATCCGGGGACAGGTGGACCGGGTCACCTTTACCAACGAGGAGAACGGCTACAGCGTGATTCGGGTCAGGATCGCCGGGCGCCGCGAACCCATTCAGGCTGTGGGGAATTTCCCGCACATCGCACCGGGAGAAGTCCTGGACATGGATGGCTCATGGACCACGCACCCCCGTTTCGGAAAACAGTTCAAGGTCGACCGCTATGAAACCACCTCACCTGCGGGAGTCGAAGCCGTCCGGAGATATTTGGGCTCCGGCCTCATCAAGGGCATTGGGCCGGTGACGGCTCAGCGGATCGTGAACCGATTCGGTGAAGAATCCCTGGATGTCATCGACAGGAATCCCGACCGTCTTCTTGAGGTGGAGGGACTCGGGCCATATCGACTCGAACAGATCAAGAAGGCATGGCAGGACCATCAAGAGATTCGCGAACTCATGGTGCTACTCAGGAGCCACGGTGTCAGCGGGGCATTGGCAACCAGGATTTACAAACACTATGGCCGAGATTCGACCAGTGTGGTCCGCGACAATCCCTTCCGCCTGGCCATGGATGTGTCAGGAATCGGTTTCACCACCGCGGACAAGATTGCGGGAAACCTCGGTTATGCCAAGGACTCCCCCCTCAGGGCCGAAGCGGGAATTTTCTTTGTGCTTCACGAAGCCACGGACTCCGGGCACGTGTGCGTTCCTGAGACCTGGCTGCTGGAGCATTCCGAGAAGCTGCTCGAAATCCCCCTGCGCATTCTCCATTCCGCACTGAACCGACTCATCGACGACAAACGAGTGGTCCGTGAGATCCTTCCGGAAGATGCCGCTAAAACGTTTGGGGATGGTCACGCCGTGTACATCCGGGGCTATCACCTGGCAGAAGTCCAGGCAGCGAAGAGGCTCCTGCACCTTCACGCCTTTCTCCCATTCCAGCACAAAGGGGACCCGGGAAAGACACTCGATTGGCTGCGTGAAAGGCTTCCTTTTTGTTTGGCTCCCTTGCAGGAGGAAGCCGTCATAAAGGCTCTCCGGGAAAAGGTCGTCCTGATCACCGGAGGCCCAGGCACTGGAAAAACGACTCTTGTGCGTGCTATTCTGGCGGCGTATCGCCAAATGGGCGCTCACGCCTGTCTCGCGGCTCCCACGGGCCGAGCCTCCAAGCGACTGAGCGAGGCGACCGGTCATCCGGCTTCCACCATTCACCGACTCCTCGAATTCAGCCCACAACTCGGTGCGTTTCAACGCAACGATCAAAAGCCGATCCATGCGGATCTGGTCATCGTTGACGAAGCATCCATGTTGGACATTCTGCTCACCCACCACCTGCTCAAGGCCATTCCAAGCCATGCCACCGTGGTTCTCGTCGGCGATGCGGACCAACTGCCCTCCGTGGGTCCGGGCAACGTGCTCGGGGATATCATCGAGTCCCGACAATTCCCCGTGGTGCGGCTCACCGAAATCTTTCGTCAGGCTAAGCAGAGCCGTATCATTGTCAATGCCCACCGGGTACAGCAGGGGCTTTTTCCATGGTTGCAGGGTGAAAAGGAGGAACTCCAGGATTTCTACTTTATTGAAAAGGATGATCCACAGGCCGCCCTGCAGATCATCCTCAAGCTCTGTACCGACCGTATCCCAAAACGCTTCGGCTTCGACCCCGTCGAGGACATTCAAGTGCTGAGCCCCATGCATCGAGGACTGGTCGGGGCCCAGAATCTGAACGAAACTCTCCAGGCAGCTCTGAACCCTCGAGGACCATCGGTCCAGAGGGCAGGCTTCAATTTCAGACTGGGTGACAAGGTGATGCAGGTCCGGAACAACTACGATAAGGACGTTTTCAATGGCGACCTGGGAAGGATCAAGCGAATCGACGAGGAAAACCATGAGATTTTGGTGGAATTCGACCGAAGGGAAGTCGCCTACGACTTTTCAGAACTCGATGAGCTGGTGCTGGCCTACGCCATGAGTGTGCATAAAGCCCAGGGGAGCGAATATCCGGCGGTGGTGCTCCCCCTTCTCACCCAACACTACATGATGCTCCAGCGCAACCTTTTCTACACGGCCATCACCCGGGCAAGGAAGCTCGTGGTGATCGTCGGGAGCAGAAAGGCCCTTGCCATCGCCATTCGCAACAACCCGACTCAGAAACGCTATACCCTCCTGAAGGAGCGACTCGAAGGGTCTTTGAGATAAGGCAACTTTTCCAAAGCAGCAGGAGCGGCCATGGTGCAGAGGTATGTCCTGGAGCCCATAGGAATCATCAGAAGCCCCCTCACGAGTCGTTCAGACGCCCCAAGGCAGGGCTGTGAGAGCGGGGTGGAAGGGAAGCTCGTCGTGGACGAACGCTATCGGGAAGCCTTTTTGGGCCTTGCCCCAGGCCAGAAAGTCGTCATCCTCTACTGGCTCCATCTCGCCAAGCGAGACTGCCTTCAGGTCCATCCCAGGGGCGATATGTCACGGCCCATGAGAGGGGTCTTTTCCACCCGGAGCCCAGACCGGCCCAATCCCATTGGCATCGAGTGCGTCGAAATCCTGGATATTGAAGGGACCACCCTGACTGTTCGGGGCCTGGATGCGGTGGACGGCACCCCATTGATCGACATCAAGTGCGATTTATGAGCCATTGGGGGCTTTTCGGACTTCCCTTGTTGACATAACGGTGGAATGGGGATAGAGAAGAGATGCGATCGCACCCCATTTCCCCTCCGGCAGGATTGAGTGATGGCTGCAGCTCCGGTTGATCCGTACCAGCGTCGAATCGATTATCTGAGGCTTTCTGTGACGGATCGGTGTAATCTTCGCTGCCGTTACTGCATGCCCGTTGCAGGTGTATCCAAGCTCGACCACGACGAGGTTCTTCGATACGAGGAGATCCTGCGCATCGCCCGCATCTCGGTTCGGATGGGCATCTCCAAGATCCGCATCACGGGCGGCGAACCCCTCGTGCGGAAGGACATTCTGTATCTCTGCAGAAGCATTGCAGGAATCCAGGGCTTGAAGAGCCTGAGCCTCACAACCAACGGGATTCTCCTGCCCGCCCTTGCCAGCGCGCTCTTCGCGGGTGGGCTGACGCGCATCAACATCAGCCTGGACACCCTCACCCCGTCCAAGTACACCGCCATAACCCGTGTGGACGCCTTCAAAGAGGTTTGGAAGGGGATCCTTGCCGCCATGGAGGCGGGTTTCTCGCCCATCAAACTCAACGCCGTGATCCTGCGCGGAATCAATGACGACGAGATCGAACACCTCGCCCGACTGACCACACAGTACCCATTTCACGTACGCTTCATCGAACTGATGCCTTTTGAACTCAACGGTGCGGACCATCAGTTCGTCTCGTCCGACGAAATCCTGGCCAGACTCTCCGCCATGGGACCCCTCTCGCCTGTTCCTGGCCCGGAGGGGAATGGCCCGGCCAGGCATTACACCCTCGCCGGTGCTTTGGGGACCATAGGTCTCATCAGCCCGATCACCCATCACTTCTGCGGCACCTGCAACCGTCTTCGCCTCACCGCCGACGGCAAGCTGAGGACATGTCTCTTCTCGCCTGACGAATCGGACATTAAGTCCTTGCTGCGCGGTGGGGCTTCCGACGTGGAGATCATGGAAAGCGTGCGGCTCGCCATCGAGAAGAAGCCTGAGAGACACACACTGGAGAACCGTGTCGTCCGCAAGTGCATCAGTCGCCCCATGTTCAGCATTGGGGGGTGATCGGAGCTTCCGCTGACGGTTTCAGGAGGGTGGCAGGTGGCAGGGCTCGCCGTCTTTCTGTGTTGAGATCAGTCCCCATGCGAGCCGCGCCGCTCCAAGAAGAGCCGCGTCATCGCCCAACTCACTGCGCACGACGACCATCTCCTCCGGGGCGAGAAAGCTGCAGTGCTCGGCAAGACTTGATTCCATGGGCCCCACGAATTCATTCCAGCCGTTGCTCACCCCTCCCCCGATAACCGCATGCCGGATTCCCAGCGCGGTGAACAGGCCGGCTAGAACGATCCCAAGCGCCCAGCCCATGCGGTGAAAAAGCTCTCTGGCCAGGAGATCCCCTTGCCTGGCGCACTCATAGACTCCCCTTCCCGAAAGACTCCCGGTTCTCCAGAGATCCTGCAAGGGGCTAGCGGGCATCTGGCTGCGTGAGACCGCCTCAGTCACGCCCCTCACCAAGGCCCCGGCGGAGGCATGAGCCTCCAGGCAGCCTCGCAACCCGCAGGCGCACAAGGGTCCTTTGGGGTCCACGCTCATGTGGCCAATTTCTCCGGCAAAGCCGAGACCATCGCCTTGCCAGAGTTGGCCGCCCAGGATAAGACAGCCCCCCACGCCGGTCCCGAGGGTCAATCCGATCCAATTGGTCAACCCGCGGCCAGAGCCCACCCACCTCTCACCGATGCCAAAGGCGTTGGCGTCGTTTTCCAGGATAACAGGAAGGTGCAGGGCCTTCTCAAGCTCGGTCCCGACCGGGTGCCCATTCATGGCGGGCAGGTTGGGAGAGAACACCACGCAGCCTCGGCGGCTGTCGATCTTTCCCGCCACCCCGATCCCCAATGCTTCAACACACCCACCAAGGGCTTGCGCTTCACCGCTCAGATTCCTGCAAAGGTCGAGGAGACGGCGGACCGCCTGCTCAGCCCCACGGTCGATATGGACATTGTCTCGCTCCCGGAGCAGGATTTCCCCTTTCCGGTCCACGAGGGCCACCCTCATGTGGGTGCCTCCCAGATCAACGCCCAAAACCATTGGTCGAGCCATTCGTGTCGCCCCCCAGGAGGCGAGGTGATCGCGCGTTGCGGATGAACCCCGGGCCCCTTCTTTGGTCGGCACGCTGGGACAGGAAGCCCCCGACGCTCACCCGTTCTCTTTGGCAAAATCTTTCATGAAACTCACGAGGGCTTCCACTGCCTCGTATGGCAGGGCATTGTAGAGGGAAGCCCGAAAACCGCCCACAGATCGATGCCCTTTCAGTCCACCGAGCCCACTGGCTGACGATTCTCTCACGAACTTCTGTTCGAGTTCTGCATTGGGAACCAGAAAGGTCACGTTCATGAGAGACCTGGAATCCGGCTCCGCAGTGCCCTTATAGAAGTCCTGACTGTCGAGAAACCCATACAGCAACTGGGCCTTTCGACGGTTGAGATCCTCCATTTTTTCGATGCCCCCGATGGTTTCCTCCAGCCACTTGGTGACGAGCTGGACCACATAGATCCCGAAGCAGGGTGGGGTATTGAACATGGATTTCTTCTCAGCAAATGTCGTGTACTTCAGCATGGTGGGGAGGTCTTTGGGGACTCTCTCGAGCATATCGTCTCTCACCACCACGATGGTCACCCCCGCAGGACCTGCATTCTTCTGCGCACCGGCGTAGAAAAGCCCGAAGGGCTTGGGATCGAAGACCCTGCTGAAGATGTCGGAGGACATGTCACTCACTAAGGGAACATCCCCGTTCTCAGGAAATCGTTGCCACTGAGTGCCTCGGATCGTGTTGTTCGAAGTGATATGAAGGTAGGCGGCATCTGCGGGCACCGTGAAGTCTCTCGGGATGTACGAGAAGTTTCGGTCCTTGGAACTGGCCGCCACCACCACCTCCTTTCCGAGGATCCCGGCTTCCTTGATGGCGTTGGCGGACCAAGTGTCGGTATCCACGTAAACCGCCGGTTTTCCTGGGATCGCAAGGTTCATGGGCACCATGGCGAACTGCAGGCTCGCTCCACCCTGCATAAACAGCACGTGGTACCGGTCATCCAGCATGAGGAGTCGCCGGATACGGGTGATAGCTTCGTCAAGAACCGCCTCAAACGGCTTGGATCGATGGCTTATCTCCAGGACGGACATTCCCGTCCCCTTGAAATCCAACATCTCTGCCTGAATCTCCTGGAGCACTTCCAGCGGCAACACCGCAGGTCCCGGATTGAAATTGTAGATGCGCTGGCCCATTGACTGATCCTCCCTCTGACAAGATTTCCTCTGATGTCGCATGAGCGTGTGAATTCCAGGGCAACTCGGTTACGCTAAAGATGGACCGTTTTTTTGTCAACGGGATTCTATCGTCGGCGGATCAACGCAATCCATCGGATACATTTGAACACAACCCGGAGTGACCCGCGCCACCATGTTTTTCGTTGTGGCCCGAACCGGAACTGCTATACTCCTCTCCCGACCCAGGAACGGCCGGGGACGTTCACGGCCGGTAGATCTTGGCCAGGACCCGCATCGATCATGGAATTGAGCAGCAAAGCCCATCGCATCACCCACCAGGCCAGGGATTACTTGGTCATTGAGGACGTCTTCCTTGTGCAGTGGGCCGCATCCATGGGAATCCCCCCGAGTGTGGCCCAGGTCAAAGCCCTTGAGCAAGGAATCATTCCCCATCGGTACCTCAGGAATCTCAATGCCATGACCATCGAGGAACAGACCCGGATCTGCGGGGGAAAGGTACTCGTGTGCGGGTGCGGGGGGCTCGGTGGTGTTGTGGGGGGGCTTCTGGGACGCGCTGGAGTAGGGTTGATCCGCCTCGTCGACGATGATGTCTTCGTGCCTTCAAACCTCAATCGCCAATGGTTTTCAGAAGTGCGGAACCTGGACCGCCCCAAGGTCTTTGCCGGGAGGGAAACCATCCTTCGGGCTAATCCGCTGATTGAGGTCGAGGCCATCCAGACCCGCCTCGACTTGGACAACTGCGACGAACTCGTCCTGGATGTGGATCTCGTCCTGGATGCCTTGGACAATCTTCAAGGGCGTTTTGTCCTGGCTGAAGCATCACGGCTCCACGGGATTCCTTTCATCCATGCGGCAGTCTCGGGTTGGTGGGGACAGATCAGTACTTTCGTCCCTTCGTCTTCCCTCACCTTGGAGAGCATTTACGGAAGCAGGAAGCATCGGGACCCGGAGGAGGATGCCATGGGTGTCCTGGGCCCCACCGCAACCATCGTCGGGAGCCTTGAAGCCCTTGAGGCGCTTCGAATACTCGCGGGCAGGAGTGCATCTTATGCATGCAAACTCCTTTACTTCGACGGAGAAAGCGGAGAGACCACCATTATTCCTCTCCGGTGAGGAACTCGAGCCTCCCTCGCCCGGCCTCTGTGGACAATGCGAATCTCCCCTCAATCAACTCCAGACCGAAGGCCTCCCCGATGATAGCCAACGAGGGGTCTTGCCATCTCTCGGGAACCGGTTTAGTAGTGCCTGGTGTGGTGTACTCCTTTGAACTGAATTGGAAGTACCCTGGCAGAATGGTTTTCACAAGGCACTGCTTTGAGTGCCCCAGATGGCTGGTTGGCCCACCTCAGGGCAGTCCCCTGATGGTGAGATAGAGGGGGTCACCCGGATGTGGCCTCCATCCTGTTCACCCTGACTCTCTCTGCGCTCAGACACCGGAACGCGCGGGTTCGCTGTCGCCGCAGTGTTCGTTTCGGTTGAGTGCCTCTCTGGAGGTCTTCATGGAAATCCATTGGTACAGCGGGCCTATAAGTGAATGGCAGGCGGACGCAATCATCTTCTTCACACTGGAAAACAGTGCAGAACCCTTGCCTGGCTTCAAGACATGGATGCAGACGGTGGCACCATGGGTCGCCGAATCACCCGGACTCAGAGACTTCGAGGGGAAGCCCCAGCAGTCCATGGTGCTTTACGCGCCTCCGGACCAAGGGATCCCACGGGTCGTCTGTATCGGCTTAGGAGCGATGGAAAAGCTCGACTTGGATAGACTCCGCGGAGCTGCAGCCACGGCCTTTCGCAAGTGCAGGGACCTGAAGATGAGCCGCCCCGCCCTGCCACTCCTCGCATTCGAGGGACTCCCATTTGAGTGGCCCAAGGCACTCGAGGAAGCCCTCCTTGGGGGGATCCTTGGCCTTTATCGCTTCTCAGCGTTGAAGACCAGGGATGTGGATGCGGACGATCTACCGTCTCTTGTCATTCTGTCTGAAACCGATCCGGGCGAAGCACTGACTTCTGCCGTTGAATCCGCTGAGGCCATGGCCTCGGGTGTGAGTCTTGCCCGGGATCTCGTGGTTGCCCCCGGCAACAGGGTCACCCCGACATTCATCGCGGAACTCGCCCAGGGACTTGCCGAGAGTTACGGATGCACCATGCAGCTTTTCAGCCTGAACGATGCCTTGAACATGGGCATGAGAGCCTTTGCCGCTGTGGCTCAGGGGAGTCGTGAACCGGCCTGTGTCATCGTGTTGGAGTATTGCCCTCCGGGGACCGAAGGCACACCACCCCTCGTTTTCGTTGGAAAGGGCATTACCTTCGACACGGGTGGTATTTCCATCAAGCCCAGCGCCAAACTGGAAGCCATGAAACAGGACATGGCCGGGGCTGCCGCAGTGCTCGGGGCATTCGAGGTCGTCGGCAAACTGGGCATCAAACGGCGCCTGATCGGCGTGCTGCCATGCACGGAAAACATGCCCGACGGCAAAGCATACAAACCTGGGGATGTCATTCAATCCATGTCGGGACTCACGGTGGAAGTCATCAGTACTGACGCGGAGGGGCGCATGATCCTCTGCGATGCCATCACCTATTCACTGCAGTATAAACCTGCCGTCGTGGTCGACCTTGCGACCCTCACGGGTGCCTGCATCATCGCACTGGGCAACGAAGTGGCCGCCATCATGGGGAACCGTGAGTCCCTGGTGCAAGGATTGAGAGGCATCGGCGCCGAGGTGGGTGAGAAGCTCTGGCCACTGCCCTTGTATGATTTTTACTTCGATTACATCAAGAGTGACATCGCGGACTTCAAGAACGTGGGGGATCGGGCGGCGGGAACCATTGTGGGCGGGGTTTTCCTGAAGCAGTTTGTGCCCGATGAGGTGCCGTGGATACACTTGGACATTGCGGGAACGGCCTGGACAGAAAAGGACACCGGAACGTCCCCCAAAGGGGCCACCGGTTTTGGAGTGAGAATCCTCGTCGAAATCGCACGCCGCTGGGATGATTTGAACAAGTAGGGCTCAGCGCGTGCCATTCAGCGGTGTTTGAGGGCCTTGAACGCCGCTTCTGCCTGTCTGGGCGGTGGATCCATCGCAGTCGAGAACTCCTTGAGCTCATCCCCTTCGATGGACTCCTTCTCCAGGAGGACTCCGGCAAGGCGTTCCAGGTTCGACCGCTTCTGGCGAAGCAGATTGCGCACCTTTTCGTGGACATCCTCCACAATCCTCACCACCTCCTCATCGATTTGCTGGGCCGTCCTCTCGCTGTAATCCCTGTCCCTGGAACGAGGCCCCATATCGAGGTAGGGAGAGCGGGGCTCCCGATTGTAGCTGAGAGGTCCAAGCCGGTCGCTCATGCCATATTCCGTCACCATGCTGCGGGCGATGTCGGTGGCTCTCTGAAGGTCATTCTGAGCCCCGGTCGAGACATCCCCGAACACGATCTCCTCGGAGACCCGACCTCCGAGGAGCACCTTCAGACGGGTCAGCAGCTCATCCCTGGTCATGAGATAGCGGTCCTCGGTCGGAAGTTGCTGCGTATACCCCAGCGCAGCAATACCCCTGGGGATGATGGAAACCTTGTTCACCGGGTCCGCGTTGGGAAGGCTCATAGCCACCATGGCATGCCCTGCCTCGTGGTAGGCGACAATTTCCTTTTCTTTCGGGTTCATGGCCCTGTTCTTCTTCTCCAACCCTCCGACAATGCGGTCGGCGGCGTTCTGGAAATCGGCCATGGTCACATGCTCCCCGTCGCGGCGGGCAGCGAACAGCGCCGCCTCATTGACGAGGTTTGCAAGGTCTGCACCGACAAAACCAGGAGTCATGGCGGCGATTCTTTTCAGATCCACATCGGGACCGAGCTTCACTGACCGCGTATGGATCCTTAGGATGGCCTCCCGACCGCGAATGTCTGGTCTGTCGATGCCCACGTGCCGGTCGAAGCGTCCGGGTCTCAAGAGCGCGGGATCGAGAATCTCAGGACGGTTTGTGGCAGCCATGATGATCACGCCGGCGCTAGGGTCGAACCCGTCCATTTCCACCAGGAGCTGGTTGAGCGTCTGCTCCCTTTCATCATGGCTTCCCATTGGGTTCAGCCCCCGGGCCTTCCCCAAAGCATCCAGTTCGTCGACGAAGATGATGCACGGTGCATGTTCCTTCGCCTGACCAAAAAGGTCCCTCACCCTGGCCGCCCCTACTCCGACAAACATCTCCACGAACTCTGAACCGCTCATGCTGAAGAAAGGAACTCCAGCCTCCCCGGCCACAGCCTTGGCGAGGAGCGTCTTCCCCGTTCCGGGTGCTCCCACCAGAAGCACGCCCTTGGGAATGCGCCCTCCCAGCCTCTGGAACTTTTCGGGATTCTTGAGGAATTGAACGATTTCCTGAAGTTCCAGCTTGGCCTCGTCGATCCCCGCCACATCCTCGAAGGTAATGCCGACCTCCTTTTCCGCATAGATCTTCACCTTGGCCTTACCGACGGAGAGCACCCCCTGAGGCCCACCGCTCATGCGCCGCATGAGAAAACTCCAGAAGAAAAACAAGATTGCCAGGGGCAGCAGCCAGGAAACCATTGCGCCAAGCCACCGGTTTTCCGACTGGCCACTGTACCGGATGTTCTTTTCCTCCAGAATCCGGACCAACTCGGGATCTTCGACACGAGCAGTCATGAATGGCCTGAGAAACCCCTTTTCGTCCTTGGTCTCGCCAAGAATCCGGTCCTGGCCAATGGTGAGGTTCTGCACTTTGCCCTCTCTCACCAACTGCTTGAAATCGGAATAGGCGACTTTGTCCCTCTGGGGCTCGACGGCATAACCCTGGAGCCAGGCGATAAAAACCATGGCGGCCACGAAGTACCAGAAGGAAAAGTGGAATTTTCTCTGAGAGGAGTCTGGTTCGCGCGGATCTCCCTCCCCTGGAGTTCCCTTCAAGCGGTTGATGAATTTGTCTACCGGGTTCTCGGGGCCGTCATCCGTCTTCGCCATGACGCACTCCTTGGATACTGCACATGAACCACGAGAATGATCAAGTCGACCATTCTTTCAACTTGAGCCGTTCGCTCCCCTCTCCTGCACCCGCTTGCCAAGAGGCCGGAATCCCGATGGAGCCACTCTCCCTTCATGAAAGAGGCTGGGTGAGGGTGAACCATTCGACCAGACAGCGTTTCCTCGCCATCTGTCAAATATCGTTCGTTCCCGATATTCAGGCACCCTCTCATTCCTCGTGACATGATTAGAGAACGACTGATCTCGCACTGAAACCACTTCTTCCGATACTATATTATACCACGCTGGGATATGCAAAAGACTCAAAAGGCAAGACATCATGCTAATGCGTTCTCGTCGGCATGTCGATTGATAGGACGCAAGCCAAGAAATTGCATGTCGAAATGAAAATGTATCTTGATGTTGAGAAGATCTTATAGGATGTTAGGTTCTTAGGGCAGTGGCTCTGGAGCGAACTCATCCAATGCTGCGTGATTTTCCAATCGGGAGGAGGAATTGAATGAAAAGGTCGAAAGCCGTTGTGGTTGCTGCCGCCGTTTTCCTGCTGATCGCCACTGTCGGTGTCCACATTGAGCTGAACTCACTGGCCGGCACCCCTGTCGGCGGGGTTGTCTTTGGGGCCAATCAGGGCAATGGCGAAACAGATCCCTTCGCAAAGAAGACGCAACCGGTACCGGATCCCCTGGAAAAACTCAACCGGGCCATGTTCGACCTGAACGACAAGCTCTACTTTGTCTTTTGGAAACCCCTGGCAACCATCTATTCTGCCTATATTCCCTGTGGGGTCCGGAGCGGGATCAGGAATGTCTTCGAGAACATCAAGATGCCCGTGCGCTTTCTGAACAATCTGCTTCAGTGCAAACCGGACCGGGCAGGAAACGAGCTGAAACGGTTCCTGATCAACACAACCCTGGGGATGGGCGGCTTCTTCGACGTGGCACACACCCATTTCAAAATGAACGCGTACGATGAGGATTTCGGGCAGACACTGGGCGTGTGGGGATTCAAGCACAAGCTTTATCTCAACCTGCCAATCCTCGGCCCATCCAGCGGACGTGACGTGATTGGCCGCGCGGTTGATGTCCTTACAGCCCCATTGTTCTACATGCCTGTCGAACTCGCTGTGAGCGCAGGGATTCGTGGTGGTGAGATGGTCAACTGGACCTCGCTCAGGATCGGGGAATATGAAGATTTCAAGAGATCCGCCGTGGATCCTTACGTCTCCATGCGAGACGGGTACATTCAGTACCGGGAGGACGAAGTCGCAAGATAATCAGCTGGTTACTCGTGTAATGCATCAGGGCGGTGTCTACCGTTGGAGGCTCCGCCCGTTTTGTTGTATGCTTGAGAATCACGCAGTCCTTCCTCTATTCCTCCACCTTCCCCGAAAAATACGAACAGATGGACCGGACCAGAGCGGGTATGGTGTATTCGCCGGGCATGATGTCCGTCTTGAGTCCAAAATCCCTGGCCGTGTCGGCCGTGATGGGTCCAATGCAGGCGATGGCCACCCCCTTTAATGCCGCCTGGAGTCCGGACTTGTCGAACATGCTGAAGAAATTGCTCACGGTGGAAGACGAGGTGAATGTGACGCAGTGGATTTCCTTCTTCATCAACTGGTCCAGGATTTGAGGACTCCTCCCGATGGGCAGGACGGTCTGGTACGCAGGCACCACGTGGACCTCTGCACCTCGTTCCCTGAGCGTGTCAGGAAGGATGTCCCTGGCCATCATGGCCCTTGGGATGAGAAAACGCGTCCCCTCGACCTTTTCGCCTGCAAGCCCCTCGAGAATGGCTTCGGCGCGATATTCACGGGGGACGAGGTCCAGACGCAAGCCGAATTTTCTCACAGCCTCGGCCGTCTTGGGACCGATGGCCACCAGCCGGACCCCTTTCAGTTCCCGCACATCAAGACCCGAATGGAGCAGACGTTCCATGAAGAATCGCACCCCGTTGACACTGGTAAATACCATCCAGTCATAGGAGGCGAGCCGGGAGATGGCCTCATCGACGGGGTCCCACGAAGGCGGAGGTTCTATGGCGATGGTTGGAAACTCAACGCACTGAGCTCCCAGTTCCTCAAGTTGTTGCTTGAATTCGCTCGCCTGTTCCCGGGCCCGGGTCACGAGGATGCGCCTTCCGAAAAGAGGGCGGCGCTCGAACCAGTTCAGTTCTCCGCGCAGGGCAACCACCCCCCCCACGACAGTGATGGCGGGAGGCCTGAGCCCGGCTTCCCTCACTCTTTCCACGATGTTTTCGAGAGTTCCCACGACGGTTTCCTGCTCCGAGGTTGTTCCCCAGCGGATCACCGCAACGGGGGTCCCGGGTCCACGGCCGTGGGCCATAAGGCTCGTGCAAATGTCGGGAAGGTTTTTCACTCCCATGAAGAAGACAAGGGTTCCCACCCCCGTGGCCAGCTTATCCCATGCAATCTTGGAGTCCCGTGCATCTTCGCGCTCGTGGCCGGTCACGAACGCGATGCTTGCTGTGTGATCCCGGTGTGACAAAGGGATCCCTGCATAGGCGGGCACCGCTATGGCCGCCGTCACCCCTGGCACCACCTCGAAGGGAATCCCGGCCCGTTGGAGCACCTGGGCCTCTTCACCTCCGCGCCCGAACACGAACGGGTCTCCACCCTTGAGGCGGGCAACCTTATGCTTGAGGCCCTTTTGCACCAGGAGATCGTTGATGCCATCCTGACTCAGCGTGTGCTCACCGCCCTTCTTTCCAACGTAGATCCGCTCGGCTTCGGGCGAGGCGTATTCCAGCAATTTGGGATTTGCAAGATAGTCGTAGATGACCACCTCGGCCATCCCCAGGACTTCCTTGCCCCTCAAAGTCAGGAGGCCCGGATCACCGGGCCCCGCACCCACCAGATACACTTTTCCTCTTGGCACCTGCATGTCCTCTTCAAAAGATTCGACCATTCCGGGCTATTGCTGGGATGCTTCCCTGTAGGCCTCCTCAAGGATGGCCGCGGCTCCATCCCTGAGCACTTCGTGAGCCAGGCGCCGACCAATTTCAGCGGCCTCCTCCTTGGGGCCTCTGAGTCTCTTCCGGATGATGACGGCGCCATCCAGGGAGGCCACAAGACCCGTCAGTTCAACTTCCGTCCCGTCCACACGGGCGAAGCCACCGATGGGGACCTGGCATCCCCCTTCAAGTTCCTTGAGAAAGGTACGTTCAGCCTCGACGGCAACGGCTGTTAGGGGATGGTGGAGAGGACCGATGAAACGGGCAACCTCGTCATCGCAGGATCGCACTTCAATCCCCAGTGCCCCCTGTCCTATGGCGGGGAGGAAATGGACGGGGTCCAGATAAGCCGTGATTCTGTCTCTCCAGCCCATGCGATGGAGCCCCGCTGCGGCCAGTATGATGGCGTCGTAAAGGCCGTCACCCACCTTTCGAAGCCTTGTGTCCAGATTACCCCTGAGGGTCTCCACACGCAGGTCAGGCCTCAGCCGGGTAAGCTGAGCGGCGCGCCTCAGGCTGCTGGTGCCGACCCGTGCGCCCATGGGCAGCGCTTCCACGCTGGCGTGCCTCGGCGAAATGAACACATCCCGGGGGTCTTCCCTCGTGGGGATGGCTCCGATGCGCAGTGCACCCGGGAGAACGGAAGGCACATCCTTCATGCTGTGAACCGCAAGGTCCACGGCGCCAGCCAAGAGAGCGTCCTCGATTTCCTTGACGAAGAGCCCTTTTCCTCCAACCTTGGCCAGTGGCACATCGAGAATCTTGTCCCCGGTCGTCTTGATGATGCACAGTTCCACCGACAGACCAGGCCAATGCTTCTCCAATGCCCCCTTGACCCACTCGCTCTGATTCAAGGCCAGAAGGCTGCCCCGGGTTCCAATCCGCAATCCTCGTCCGGTCACTTCTCCCTCGCGCCCATGTCAATGGCAGGTGTGGCAGCTGCCCCCACTGCAGCCGCTGCACGAAGAGCCGCCAGAGCCCATGCGGCTGCTAGCTGCCCCCTTTTCCCCACCGCTTTTGAAGCCGAACACGGACATCATCCGCTGCACGTTTGTCGAATCGCACTTTGGGCAGTTCACCGACTCATCACTCCGGAACACGAGCCTTTCGAATTTCTCGCAGCAACTGCAGCATTCATACTCAAAAATGGGCATTCCCTTCCTCCATTATAGAACTCAAACTCCGACTCCACAAAACTACAATAACTCACACTTCCTCCATGTCCAACTCCACCGTGTCGCCATCCCTGACTCCTTTGAAATCCCTCGGATCACCCAGTATCTTCCCCACAACGTTCACGGCGCTGGCCGGGCGGATTTCACCACCCTGGCTCATGGGCGTGGGTCCGAAGAAGATGCAAAAAGCCTTGCCAGTGGGCCAGTACCCGATGTCGCCAGGTTCGACCACTTCACGAGCCGTTTCGTCCAGACCCTCCGTGACTTGGATGGGAAAATAGATCTCGTCCCCCCATGTCCTCGCGACAGCTCGGATGGGCAAGGCCTCCATGATGGCACGGGCGGTGGGCGTGTCCTTCAGTTGGCCTGACATGACGACGGAACCTGCGGTGATCTGAATGCGTCCAGCCATGGGCTCTCTCCTCTCACAGTTGTTCAATGACCCCTGCCATGAGGAGGGGAAACATGATCTCATGGTGCCCGATGAGGCATATCCCCCTGCCGCTTCCCGCCGTGGGGCGTTCGACAATGTTGACCTGAGGGCGGTAATGGCGCTGAAAATCCATGTTGATCGTTGTGATGCCCGCAAGGGAAAATTTCAAGTTCCGCACCACACTCACCGCCTTGAGGAAGACCTCCGGAAGAATGACCGCCGATCCCAGGTTGATGAATACCCCTCCCTCCAAAGTGGAAACCAGCCTTGAGAAAAGTCTGAAGTCGCGGTGGCTCAAGGCGCCCATGGCTCCGCCGTCCATATCCGGGTGCATGTGGATGATGTCGGTTCCCAGAGCCACGTGGACCGTTACGGGAACTCCGCACCGGGCCGCCGTAGCCAGGATGCTGAGATGGGCGAAAGGGGCATCTTCCTCCACAAGGCGCTCACCAACACCCGTCCCCAAACCGATGCCTCCAGCCTCGAAGGCTTTCTTCACGGCACCATGAATGAATTCCGCGGTCTCTCGGGCGGTGCCGAACTGTCCGGCACCCAAGTGTGCCGCCACATCCTCGGATGTTTTTCCAGCCAGGGCAATCTCCACGTCGTGGATGATCCCAGCCCCGTTCATGGCCAGCCCCGTGAATATGCCCCTTTCCAGGGCATCGACCAGGATGGGGTTCAGTCCAACCTTGATGGGATGCGCCCCCATGCCGAGCAGCACCGTCCGACCGCCCCGAACGGCGTCCACCACTGCCGAAATGGCATGACGAAGCTCTTCTGCCCCCAACATGTTGGGCAGCCCGTCCAGGAATGCACTCAGGGTGCATCCTGATTTCCACGGACTCCCGAAGTCCTTCAGGGTGACCTTGCTCGGTCTGTCCTTCAGGCTCGTGGTGGCGATCCCCTCAAAGTTCAATGGCTCCCATGCCCCCCTTGTTAATTTCATGATCACCCCACACCTTGACCGAACAGGATCTCCTCCACGAGGCCGCAAAGGATGTGGCCCACCGTGATATGGCACTCCTGGATGCGGGCGGTGTTTCCAGAAGGCACATGGAGCACCAGGTCGCAGTGAGAATCCATATCAGCCGGCAAGGCGCCCCCCATGCCAAGCGTCGCAAGACCGTTCTCCCTCGCCCAGGCGAGGGCTGCCGTCACATTGGGAGATCGACCGCTGGTGCTGATCCCCAGGGCCACATCCCCAGGCCGCCCCAGCGCCTGCAGCTGTCTCACGAAGACATCCCGGAACTGGTAATCGTTGCTGATGCTCGTGATCACTGAACTATCCACTGTGAGCGCCAGGGCAGGAAGAGGAGGGCGCGTGAGGGCAAACCGATTGACGAATTCCGCGGCCAGGTGCTGCGCATCGGCAGCGCTCCCACCATTGCCGAAGAGAAACAGCCTGCACCCGCATCGAAAGGACTTGGCAATGGCCTCTGCCATGTCCAGAATGATTGACCCACTCCTTCGGCACAGTTCCTCCTTGGCTTGGGCACTCTCACGAAAACTCCTCTCGATGCAGTCCAGCAGCCTCCCCCTCAACGGCTCGTCCATGCACCGCTCCTCACACCCGAGTGACCATGCCGGAGCCGTTGCTCATGTCCTGGCGAAGCAGCGAAAGGAAATTCCCGAAAAATGGACCCGGCTTGCCGTTTCCAATGGTTCGGTCATCAAACTTCACCACGGGCAGGACATCGAATGTCGTCCCGAAGACCATCATCTCCGCGGCACGGTAGGCGTCCTCACGGCTGAGATCTGCCTCCCGTGCGTCTTTCAGTCTCCCCTCTGCAACCAACTGTCCAGTCAGTTCCAAGATGCGGGAAACGGTCACCCCCCTGAGAATCCGATCGAAACGCGGCACCAGGAATTCGCCCTCACGGGTGACGATGCCCACGTTCTCCGTGGCCCCCTCTCCCAGGAACCCCCTTTCATCGAGGGAAACCGTGAATTCAACACCCTTGTCCTGGGCCTCCTTCGTCATGAGCACGTTGGGCAGGTAGTTGCAGCTCTTGATGTTGGCGAAGTAGTCCCTCTTCATGGGAATCAGGCTCGTTGCAAGGCGCACTCCGTTCAGGTACTTCTCCTGCGGTGGACAGCTGAGGGTAGTAACCATGACATACACCTGACTTTCCGGGCATTCGTAAGGATTCGTGGAAAATCCTCCAGGCCCCCTCGACAGGTAGACCCTGATGAGGCAATCGGGAACGCCGGCTGCACGGATGGTCTGCAGGATGATGTTTTCCAGGCGGGAGCGACGCACCGGGAATTGCAGGCCGGAGGTGGCCGCCGAACGCTCCATGCGGTCCAGGTGGCGACCGAGGCCGTAAACCTTTCCATCCACGCATTTGAACGCCTCGAAGACCCCATCTCCCCGGTGGACAAGGTGATCGTCGAGGGGAACCATCATCAGCGCAGGCTCCTTTATGATTCCTCCCAGCCAACTCGAATACATGGCCAGGTAGTTGTCGTGCCAGGATTTATCCAAAGCTATCAGTCGGTCCACCACCTGATCAAAGCTCAGAGTGGGGAGAGATTCCGCCATCATCAGTCCGATTTTTCCTTCCATGGTCGCATCACCTCAGATGTTCATCCGACCGCAACGCTCCAAGCGATGACCAGCCAGAACCATTAAGAAATCCCTCCAAAAGGCCGATAATCCATTGCTGCTCGACAACTCGGGGGGAAAGCATCCAAACCTTGTCCCTGACTTGCGAAGATAATATTATTACGCTTCACTGTCCTCTGGCCAAGAGGCAAACACAATAATCAAGGGGACCCCATACTGCAAGGGAAAAGGTCCCCCGCAAGGGCGCAACCAAAGGGTGGACACACCATGCAAAACGGCAGGATCCAATCAGTGGTCTTCGACTTCGATGGGACACTCGCAGAACTCCACCTGGATTTTGCCGAAATGAAGCGCCGCTTGATGGAGCTTGCCTCCGAGTACCTCGACGGCACTACGCAACCATCGGGGGAGCCTGCCCTGGAACTGCTGGAATCCATCGGGAGCACCAT
Source organism: uncultured Syntrophobacteraceae bacterium (assembly GCA_964623165.1). Lineage (GTDB taxonomy): Bacteria > Desulfobacterota > Syntrophobacteria > Syntrophobacterales > Syntrophobacteraceae > JAAYUJ01. The sequence continues at coordinate 7,907 of CAZURN010000009.1, read as the reverse complement.
TCAGGCAAGAAACCAAGCATTGGCACGACAGTTCAGGGATCGGGCTCACGGTCTCATCGTGGATATGGAACTGGAAGCGGCCGCCTGCGGAGCCCTGTTTCCTTTCACACGACGAGTCCTTGACCTCCTTGGAGACAGAGGAGTCAAAATCGCCGTCATCACTCGCAACTGTCAGGAGGCGGTCACAAAGGTTTTTCCGGACATCCACCTGCATTGTGCCGCTTTCCTCTCCCGGGACCACGTGAAGCGGGTGAAACCGGACCCGCAACACCTGCTCCGGGCTTTGGAAGAGCTCGCCATGCCAACGGCCACGGCCCTCATGGTCGGCGACCATCCCCTGGACATTCAAACGGGCAAGCGCGCGGGGACCCTCACCGCCGGCGTCGCCACAGGAAACAGCTCCCGGACGGACCTCCTCAGGTACGGGCCGGACTGGACCGCCGTGAACTGTGAAGAACTGGTGGAACTGCTCGTGAGGGCTGGAAGGCTGTAAGAAGGATTGCTCAAAGTGGAATGAGGATCTGGAAGGGAGCCGAGGGGCAGGAATTCATCGACTCGCGCTCATCCCCACTGAAGGGCGGATCCTGAGAGCCTGCAGCACACATGCACCTTCGTCGGAAATGATGTTCGCGGGGCGAGTTTTCGAACAGCTATGCCGGGTCAGACTGAAGCGGATTGATTGATGGCCACCTGAGAAGCACGGGATGACGCATGGTCATGAGGATCACCACATTTCTTGACAAACCCGTCTCCACTTCGCGGGCGGTGCTGGGCTTCTCAGGTTGGCCGGATGCGGGAAGGATGGTCGAGCACACCCTCTCGGAGCTCAAGAAGGCCTTTCCCCATGAACCCTTCGCCGACTGGGACCTGGACGGGTTCTGGCATGCAGAATCCACCCGGCCCCGCATTACAGTGGTACATGGGCAAATCCAGGAGGTGAAGTGGCCTGTGTACCACTTCTGGCTCCTGTCTCCCCCATCGTCGCCCCCGTTTCTCATCGGAGGAGGTCCGGAACCCACCATCCACTGGCGGGGCTTTGTCGAGGGACTCTTGCAAATGTTGGGTGAATGGGGGTGTCAAGAGATCTTCCTTCTCGGTGGACTGCACGACCAGATTCTTCACGACGACATCGTGGTTTCCGGTATCGGTCAGGGGACCCGGGCCTATAACCAGCTCCACGATCTCAAGTGTCACCAGACTCAGTACAAAGGACCCGGAGCCATCCACTCCGCCATCATGGCCGCCGCTCAAGAATCGAATCTCCACTGCCTGGCGTTCTGGGCACACTATCCCTTCTACCTGAGCGGCAGGCACGAAGCCCTCATGGCCCGCATCCTGGAGATCATGGCCAGTGTACTTGGCGTGCCGATCGAAACGGAGCACCTGTCTCTGCGCTGGGAAAGGCGACTGAAGGAAATCGAGGAGTTGATCCAGCAAAGCGATGAACTGGTGAAGGTCCTGGATTCCCTCAAGAAGGGCCAACCGCAAAAGCCCCTATTCGGGGATCCCTCGAAAGTGGTCCACATGGACGAGTTCCTGAAGAAGCGGGAAGGTCCCCAGAATGAAAAGGAGTGAAGTGACTCATCCCCATTCCATCCTGGAAGCACTGGATCAGGAGCAAAGAGACCTTCTTTCCCGCACTGTGTCCCATTTCAAGGACATCGCCCGCCTCAACCGCTTCGCCGAAAACCGGTCCTTTGAACACGACACCCACCGTTGCCTCATCTGTCATCCCGAATTGGTCCCCCTGGATCCGTTCCTGGTGTACCTGGAAGTGGTGGCCGAATGCGTCAAGGTCCGGCGTCCAAACCTGGATTCTTTCCTGGTGGCGGAGATCAACAGCGATCTGGAGCTACTCGGAGTTCCAGATCGGTTGACCGTCGAATCCCTCCTTTCCGGAGATGCCCAAGGCACAATGCGGTGGGAGGACTGGCTTCGTGACGCCCTTGCGACCGGACTCGGGCTCTTGTCGGTGCACAGTGACACCAGCATTGAATTCGACCTGGACGAGGCGGAAGAAACCGGCCACGTGGAATGGATCCACTGGAAGGTCAATGATCTGATGGAATTTCAGAAGAGCAGCGGCCCATGAATTACCGCCCCAACTTAACAGTGCAACATTTCCTCAGAACGGCACATAAGAGCTGCTGCTCGACTGGTTGGGGACAGGGGAATCCCTTCAGAACGAGAACCTGATCTGGCCGCTCACACCGTGCGCATTGACCTTGTCACCGAATTCGCCGTTGTACCTGATGGTCGTCGAAATGCCTTTCTTTCCCACAAAGGTCACCCCCGAATCCACCGTTGCCCGGTTTCTTCCCAACTCGCGGCCATTGATGGAGAACCCAATGTCCGGCCGACCGGAAAACGATGTGGGCAGGCGTCGAGTGTCAATTTCGAAATCATACTTCCAGGCCACGCCCACTTCGGGGACGAGCAGCCCCTTGGGCGAAGCCACGGGCCGTTTGACTCGGACACCTATCTCCGAGGCGAGGGCGCTGGTCTGGCGGCTCTTGAGTCCCATGTCCAGTGCCCCAGCGCCTGATTCCTTAACACTCCCTTCATCCAAGAAATTATAGCAGAGCGACGCAAAAGGCTGGAACGTCCAGTTGTGGACTGGGAAGCTGTAGCCTCCTTCCAGCAAGGCTGCAAAGGCATTTCCATAGTGCCTGCTGTTGGCCTGGCGCTCGATAGACCCGATCTTCATGGCCCTATCGACCTTGAAACGGTGCCGCCCGTAGGAGAGCACACCCTCCACATAGGCACGCTCCGAAAAAGCCGTGCCATAGACGGAACCATATATGCTTCGGACGTTGCCACTCGCCCAATTACTGCCCAGATCCACCTCGGTGCTGGCATACCCGAAATCGGCACCCGCCACGAACCAATCACGGAATGCACAGTCAACCCCCAGGGTACCGCCGCCCATCACGAGGGCGAAGTCTCTGAAACCATTCACGCCGCTGACGTCTCCAAACCGGCTCAGGCCCTCCAACCAAGCACCACATCTCTGGCGTTTCCGGAACTCTGGCTTCGTGTTATCGCCCGCCTCATCATGTTCCGGCTCTCCCTTCTTCCCAGTCTGAGGGGTGCTTCCAGATTCATCGACCCGACCAATCATGGCAAGGCCCAAGGTGGACCGAAGAGACTGCATCCGGTGCTGAAGCGTTGAAAGGTACTGCCGAGTCACATCCAGGGTGGCGAGGGTGGCCGCATCATAGACTTCGGGCAGGAGCATGTCGTATGCCCGGGCGAGACTGGGAAGGTCAGGGAGAGCAAACAGCTCTGCAATGACGGGGGCGAATCCTACGGAACCGCCTGCAAGCTGCACCGCGTTGAAATACCTACCCACCGCTTTCTCATTCTCGTTGAGGCCAGGCGGTGCAAAATCGATGTCAAACGCGAGGGTCATGTCCGTACTGTTGGGAAAAAGCAGGGTATAGTCCAGCACGGCTGACTCCCAGGCGACGAGCCCCACACCCCAATTGGTCAGTCCTCCGGCACTCGTAAACAGGGTGACCTGGCCTGATCCCGGTTTGGCATACCCGGTGTTCAATAGGTTGACGACGGTCGTTCCAGCGAGGTCCGACTTGCCGCTCACACGGATCAGGTCCGCCTGAAGCGAAGAAAGATCCAGGTCGACAAAGAGTGTGCCCGACTGAGTCTGAAGCACGTTCCCCGTGATTTCTGTCGTCATCAGGCTGCTCGCGCCGCCTGGAGAGAAGACACCCGAATTCGTCAGCAGATTGCCCGACCCGAGACTAACCCTCCCGCCGGAGATGAAGACCCCTCCTGATTCGTTGTTGAACGCATTGGAGCCCGTGCCGAGGTCGACGCCCCCGACGACTGTGCCGAAATTATAGATGGTCTCGCTTCCAGTCGTCCCAATGACGGCATCCCCGTAGATCCCCGATGCGGTGGTGACCAACCCGCGGTTGATCAGGCTGTTATCATTCCCGTCGGCAAATACCACCCCGGCGCCTTCGCCCGTTCCCCCCTGAACTGTCCCACCGAGGATGTTGATGGTGATATTGCCGTTTTGTCCCGTATTACAAATACCTTGAGCAAAGACGCCATCGGCGTCCTTCCCCTGTGCTGGTGAATCGGTGCTTTGCCCTGCATTCCCAATGCTCTGGGCAAAGATGCCGTTGGCGTCCTTTCCCTGTGCTATGATGTTTCCGTCAATTGTCACATTGACAGCACCCGCACCGGTTCCTCCGGCACTTTGAGCAAAGATGCAGTCGGAGCCCTCGCCCCGAGTGACGATGTTGCCACTGTGAGTGATGCTCACGGCTTTTCCGGACCCATCACCCCCCACACTGCCCGAAAAATCGATGAAAGAAAGGAGGTTTTGGGAACCAAGGCCGAGGCCGCCCGCCTTGCCACCACCTCCGCCAACGCTCTGCGCATAAATGCCATACGAATCATCCCCGTAGGTGTGAATGTCTCCAGAGCTCGAGACGGTCACAGTGCCTCCGTCACCGGATCCTCCTCCGTCACGACCAAGGGCAAGATCAATGCCAGTGTTCTTTGTGGAACCGATCCCAGCCACGATATCCCTGTCCACATCGCCGGCCACTCCTCCACCACCGCCCACACTCTGGGCGAAAATCCCGTGGGCAGAATCGCCGTAAGTCTTGACGGAGCCGGAGTGGTTGATGCTGATGTTGCCGCCATCGCCTGTGGCTCCACCGGACCCACCGATGGAAAACCTGCCCAGTAGGCCCCCAACGGCTTTCCCACCATTATCCCCGGCAGTAGAAAACCCCAGGGCTTCACCGCCCCCCCCGCCAATACTCTGAGCGAAGATGGCCGTCGACCCATAGCCTGTCGTGACGATATCTCCCGTGTTCCCGATGGAGACATCATTCCCGTTGCCGCTACTCCCCGCATTCCCACCCACCGTGTAGGACACGTCCATGAGTTGGCCCAAGAGCGTCCGTGCCGCGGAGGATCCGCTCCCGCCCATGGTGGTTGCGGGAAATGAGGCTAATGTGACGTAATCGGCTTCGGTGCTGGTCCCGTTGATCCCCTCACCCCCACTGCCTCCGCCGCCCCCGATGCTCTGGGCGAATATGGCCCTGGAATAGGCCCCCTGGGTTGTGATGGAACCACTGTTGCTGACCGTCACAATGCCGCCGTCATTGGAGCTTCCTCCCGTGCCGCCTACATTGACGGCAGACTTCCAATTGGACCCGGATGCCTGGTTGTTCTCAAGCGTCGTGCTGCCCGCATTGAGAAGCAGGGAGACCCCTCGGGCATCTCCGCCATTCCCTCCGCCCCCTCCGATGCTCTGGGCCCGGATGCCGTCGGACATGTCCCCCAGCGTGAAGATCCCTCCAGCGTTCTCCACCGCGACGTAACCGCCTTCATTGCCCACGCCGCCGGAACCGCCCACTGAAATGGAACCATTGAGGCTCCGCCCCTCGTTGGCCGCCCCAAGCTCAATGGTTGCAGTGAGGCTGGATCCCCCACTGCCTCCGCCACCGCCGATGCTCTGGGCAAAAATCCCGTGGGAATCGCTGTTCCTGGTGATGATATCCGCAGTGTTGGACACCCAGACAGCCCCTCCCACGTCACCAGAACCCCCAGAACCACCGATGGTCACCGTGGAGTTGATGTTCCAAGTGTCTCTGGATCCCCCGAACCCAAGTCCCAAGGACAGACGCGACCCACCGTCACCCCCTCCACCTCCAACGCTCTGGGCAAAAATTCCGTGGGAATCCTCTCCCGACGTGTCGATGGCACCACGGTTCGTCACGTGGATTTCTTTTCCATCTCCCCCCAAACCGCCGAAGCCGCCGATCCCCACCGAGAGATTCTTCGCCTCTGCCCCTCCGAAAGACCCCGCAAAGCTGAACCCGCCATCACCGCCACCACCCCCGAGACTCTGTGCCTGGATGCCACAGGAATCGTTGCCGCGGGTCACGATGGCTCCTTCATTGGCGACATCCACCCGGTCCGCGTCCCCTCCCGCGCCACCGAAGCCGCCAATGCTTACGGAAAGATCCTTGGCCTGGGTGCCCTTCCCGAGGGACCCACTAGCATTGAATCCTCCGCTCCCGCCCCCACCACCGACGCTTTGGGCAAAGATGCCATGAGACGTCTCTCCGAAGGTTTCAATGATCCCGGAATTGTCCACTTCGACAGCGCCACCATTTCCCGCAGTGCCCCCGGACCCGCCCAGCGAGACGGACAGGTTCACTTGGCTGTCTTCCAACCCCAACGCCACGGCGAGACTCCACCCTCCGTCACCACCGCCACCACCGACGCTTTGAGCGAGAATCCCCGAAGCCGCTTCCCCTCCGGTCAGAATACTTCCTGAGTTCTGAACAGTGACGCTCTTCCCGTCCCCTCCGATCCCCCCAAATCCGCCGACTGAGAATGCCAAGCTCGCGCCGTCGCCAAATCCACCGGTGAGGGAACCACTGAAACCGGCTGTTCCTCCACCTCCGCCACTGCTCTGAGCCATGATCCCATGGGAACCTGCTCCGGCAGTTTGAATGAATCCGCTATTGACCACAGTGACTG
>CAZURN010000009.1:0-1276 GCA_964623165.1 uncultured Syntrophobacteraceae bacterium | reverse complement strand
CCATGGGAACCTGCTCCGGCAGTTTGAATGAATCCGCTATTGACCACAGTGACTGTTCCGGCATCACCCCCTCCACCACCTGAGCCACCAAGGCTAAAGCTCAGCCCCCCGCTCTCAAGGGGAAGACTCCCGGCGAAACCAAAGCCCCCCGCGCCGCCTCCGCCACCGATGCTCTGAGCAAGAATGCCGTAAGAGGCGCCTCCCTCGGTGAAGACACTCCCCTGGGAGGCGACATACACTGCCCCTCCGTTTCCTCCATCCCCCCCAAGACCTCCAATGCCGATGTCGATGGCCGGACCCAGGCTGGTGCCCGCAGTGATGCTGAACCCGCCGGCACCTCCCCCACCCCCTACGCTCTGGGCAAAGATCCCGGTTGACCGTTCGCCGGAGGTTGCAATGGTCTCACCAGAGTTTTCAACAGAAACCGATCCCCCATCCCCCCCTGCACCTCCAAAGCCGCCAATACTGAGAATCGCCCCGGCTCCGTCCGCCGCGCCCGCCGAAACGCCGAATCCCCCAGAGCCGCCTCCTCCACCAACGCTTTGGGCAACGATCCCATGAGCATCCTCACCCTCCGTCAAGATGCTGGACCCACTCGACACGCCGACCGACCCCCCCGCTCCTCCATCCCCTCCGGTTCCCCCGATGGCAAGGCTGAACGTTCCTTGGTACCCCCCGGCTGCAGCGACCGAGAAGCCGCCATTGCCACCGCCGCCACCGACACTCTGAGCGAAGATACCATGGGAGCGATCACCTGCCGTGGAAATGAGTCCCTGCAGACTGTAAACGTCCACTTGGCCTGCAATGCCCCCAGATCCTCCAGAACCGCCCAACGTAACGGAAACCTGCGCACCCACCCCAACGGTGGACCCGCCGCTTCCTCCTCCTCCGCCGATGCTCTGAGCAACAATGCCGCTGGAATCCTCACCCAGGGTGGCGAGACGCCCCGTGTTCGTGACCGTAACGGTCCCTCCGTTTCCTCCGGAGTCGCCGCTGCCCCCGAACGAGAACCAGCTGCCACAGTCCCCTCCGCCGCCACCACCTCCGCCCACGCTCTGGGCGAAAACGGCATGTGAATCTCGACCGGAGGTGGCGATCAACCCGGAGTTCCAGACGTCGACAGTCCCGCCTTGCCCCGTGACGGACCCTCCGCCCCCAATGGACACAAGCCCACCGGAGTTGCCGCCATCCCCACCACCACCACCGACACTCTGGGCATAGATCCCCACGGAATAGGCACCAAAGGTCACGAGGTCGGCATCGTTGGCGACTCCTA
>CAZURN010000008.1:0-38881 GCA_964623165.1 uncultured Syntrophobacteraceae bacterium | reverse complement strand
TGAATCCCACCAGATTGGCGTCCACGTAAGCATGAGGGTTGGTGAGGGAATAACGAACCCCCGCCTGGGCGGCTAGATGGACAACAATGTCAAACGAATGGTCTGAAAATGCCCGTTCCATCTCCTTGCGATCCTGCAGATCCACCCGCAGGAATTTGAATGAATCGAATGCCTTCAACTGATTGAGCCGATCCAATTTTAGGTTCACGTCATAATAATCGTTCACGTTATCCAGGCCGACGACGGTTTCTCCTTCTTTCAAGAGTCGAAGGGCGAGGTGGAATCCAATGAATCCAGCGGTGCCAGTGATGAGCTTTGGGGAGTTCACGGAGTTCATTCAGTGCCTCCTGATACGGGAATGGTTGGGTTGTGATCGTTGCCGGTGTCTTCTCCCAGTCACTCTCATACGGACTTGCTTTCCAGATGGGACCCAGGAGAGCCACAAGCATGGCATTGCGCCTCGTGGGCGTGGCGAATGCGACGGGCACAAGGCCCTAAGGCACAACAGCTTGACTGCAACTTCATATCAGTCTTTCGGCACGCCGTGCGGCAGGTTGGGAAGGAATAATGGGATCATAAACGTTTGAGGAACCGATGCATGGGTCGGCATAGTCGATTGCAAGTGTCAATACTGGCAAGGGAATCCGGACATGACCATGAGAGGCCCTGATCGTGAGCACGCCTGAAAAGGACTCATCCTCGGTCACAGTGATCCTGGGCCTTTTCAGATGGCACTGGCGAGAAGGTATCGTGCCAAAGTGATGCCGGTTCCAGATCGCGTATGAGCGGTGCTGAATGGCCTGATTCACTCCCGGCGAGGGATTCTCACAGTGATGACCGAGCATGGGGCCCTGCGGACAACTCTGTCAGCGGTGCTCCCAAAAAGCACATGGGCAATACCCGTCAATCCGTGGGATCCCATGACAATGAGGTCAATCTCCCTCTCCTTGGCCAATCTCAGAATTTCGGAAGAGGCATATCCGGAAAGGAGGTGCACTTCGTGGGGCTGGGATTCCTTGAGCTGACTCGTGTAGCGCTCTTGAATGGATTGTTTCGCCGCGGCAGTGACCTGTTCAACGAAATTCGGATCGTACTCAATGGGCATGTACGTGGAATGGATCGGAGGCGAGAGGGAGAAATTCACCATGACATGCACGATGTGAAGATTCGCCCCATATCGCCATGCAAGATCCTTGGCCGTGATGAATGCCTCATCGGCGTTATCGGAGAAATCCGTGCAAAATGCGATGTTCTTGAACAGGCTTTCCGGCATGGTCCGCTCCTCAAACATGAAATAGTGGTCAGTAGTCTACGACCCAAACGGTCATTCCACGGGCAAGTCTCGTGACGCTGCTGGAGACGCTGCCCAGGAGAAACTCCTTTACTCGTCCCATCCCTCGCCTTCCCACAACGACTGTGGCACATCTGAGGGATTTGGCTTCCTTGACTATCACTTGCGCGACGTCATCGTATTGGGCGGCGAAACGGGTCTTGATGACGGAGGCGTCGAATCCGGCTTCGCCCAGGATTCTCCTGGCTTCCTGAAATGCCGACTCCATTCGTTCTTCGTCTTCACGTCTCCAGAAATAGCCAGTCAAGTGTGGATGTTCGCCCTGTAGCCCCTCGATGCGCCGAAATTCCTCACTCCTGAGCATATCAGGAGAGGTGGTTGGGATGACGTGGAAGAGAGTAATTTGGAGTTGTTCCGACGGGCACAGGAGCCGGGCCAGGTAATGAATGCTTTTCAGGGAATCGGGTGCAGTGTCGAGGGCGATGAGCAGACGTTCCATTTGGCGCTCCGGCTGCCGTGGCAAAGGGTTGATTCAAAGGGTAAGGTTTGAGCGGCTTCGGGGGCTGGAATCCGCACCGGCTGCCAATGGTCGCCTTCCGTGCTCAGCCTGTTTTTTTAGGTTCTTCCGGCAAATGAGTACCTGCCTTAAGTGATTGTTATTGAATGACTTGTGTCCATTCCCCTCCGGGGTCAAATTTTACCCTTCGCCTGAACAGCCCCAGCTCTGGGTGAGCGGGCTGTTCGATCGAAGGGAAAATTTGAATTGTGTTAATCGGCGATGAGCTCGTATGCACTGTCATTCCAGTGCATCACGGGCACTGGGTACTCATTACCCGGATGACCCTTTTTTTATACAGCGACAGAAAAGGTGGGTGCAACTGCAAATACGCTGGGTTCTCGGCGTTTGCCGTGCTTGACAACGGAACATGCCCTCATTAGGATGCTTGACGATAAGAAATGCAATACTGCACACTTAGTCCTCGGCAACCGTCTTCAGCGATCCCGGCAAGGGGGCCGAATCCTAAAGGAAAATAGCTTGTGCATCACGTGAGGATTTTCATCATTCGTGCGGTCCTCGGCTGTGTTTTTGCCTTCTTCCTGCTTAGGTTCTTTTATCCTGCATCGGGCATGTGGACTGTTGGACTGACCGCTGCCCTTCTCGTCTTCTTTGCGTATTTTTTTGAGGCCATCCGAAGAGGGAGATCTGAGTAGCATGGGTAGGCGGAGGAATGCTCTTGCCCTACTACTAGTCTTGCGGCTCACGGAGCCTGGAGTGGCCGTCTTTGATGCCGAGGTCAATGTGAATGGATGCAGGGCACTGACGGGTTCCGAGGAGAATTGATGGCTTTGCAAAGGGCATCTCGAGAACGGACCGGCAGAATCAACGTGAAGGATCTTGGGGAGTTCCTCAGAGGCCTGAATTAGCGAGATTTGGCCAAGATCAATTTGGAGGTGTTCAGGAAGGCACGGAAATTGAGGGGAAAAGCTGACACGGAAGTCGCGCACATCTGTGCTGAGGCCTAAGGAAGGAATCCAGAGCCTTTTGATATTGACCGGAATGTGAACTTCTGCCGGGATTTCATTACAGATTTGCTTTCAACATCGAATCGAGCAGCGATAAGGGTGTAGCATAGCCCCTTGTGGGCGCCTCGAAGCGGACGGGCAAAGGCCTTGCGCTACACCAGCTTGACTGAAATTTCGCACAACAACCCCCGCAGCTGGTTTATCCTATCGAGGGATGCGGAGATTTTTGAGTACTTGAAAAAGGTGGGCGAGCATCGGGCTGAGCAGTTCAGGAGAGTGTAAAATGGGATTCATCGAGGAGAACCCGAAAGGAATCACCCAAGCGGACCTAGTGGTGGGCATACCGTCCTGCAATGAAGCTGAGAGCATCGGCCATACGGCAGAGCAGGTGAGTAAAGGCATCAAACAATACTTTTCTTATTTGAGCAGTGCGCTCATCAACTGTGACAACCATTCCACCGATGGGACCAAGGAGGCGTTCTTCGCCTCTCGCGGGGATGTGCCTAAGATTTACCTATCCACCCAGCCGGGAGTTGTGGGGAAGGGAAACAACATAAGGAACCTCTTCGAAAAGGCTCGAGATCTCCAAGCCAAAGTGGTCGTCGTCCTCGAGGCGGACATCAAGAACGTAGCACCCCATTGGATCCGCAATCTTGCCGAGCCGATCCTCAAAGGGGCTGGGTACGTGTGCCCTTTGTATTTGCGGCACAAATATGAAGCGACGATGACGACCTCCGTGGTCTACCCTCTCATGCGGTGCCTATACGGCAGGAGAGTGCGACAACCCAATGTGGGAGATTTCGGGTTCAAGGGGCAGTTGCTTGACACCTACCTGAATCCGTCCCTCTGGACGGAGTCTGTAAAATCCTATGGAATCGACATCTGGATGACAACCATCGCGCTCAACTCCAGGATCCCCATATGCCAGGCTTTCATGGGTGCCCCAAAGCTCCACCGGGTGAAGGATCCTTATCTTCATTTATCGGTGCTCTTCCAAGAGGTGGTGCGTACAATCTTTGACCTGATGGGGGTGTATTCCGACTTCTGGCGGCAGGTGAAATGGAGCAAACCAACCTCCCTCTTTGGTACCGATGGCCACGAAGTAGAAATCCCAGTGCCCGTCGAAGTCAATGTGGTGAAGCTGCACGAACGGTTTCTTGAGGGGTTTGACAAATACAACGGCATGTGGCAGCGCTTCTATGACCAAACCATATGCCCAAAGATCCAGGAAATTCGAAGCCTCGGACTTCAACACTTCTCCTTTCCGACCCAAACTTGGGCAGTGATAATCTTTGAGACTGCCCGCCTCTATTGGCGCATGGAAGAGTCCGAACGCAAGACGCTGCTGGATTCCCTCCTTCCCCTTTACCTCGGGAAAGTCCTCTCTTTTGTGAAGAAGACGGAGCGCATGTCGTTGCAGCAGGCGGAGGAGTACGTCGAAAACGAGTGCATGGTTTTTGAAGAGAATAAACCTTACCTGGCGAAAATATGGGAATGATGCAGAACTGTTGAGGAGACAAAGCAATGTCCAAGATTTTGGTTGTCGATGATGAAGAACATATCCGCTTGCTGTATTCCGAAGAGCTCAAGGAGGCCGGCTACGAAGTCATCACGGCGGACAGCGGCTACAAGCTTCTGGAACGAATCGAGGAAGAAAAGCCGGACCTGGTGGTGCTGGACATCAAAATGGTCGACTACAATGGATTGGACCTGCTTCAGGACATACGAAACAGGTTCTATGACCTTCCAGTGATTCTCTCCACGGCCTATGACACGTTCAAGGAGGACATGAAATCCATCGCCGCGGATTTCTATGTGGTCAAGAGCTTTGACCTCACGGAGCTCAAGAACAAGATTGCCATGGCCCTGGAAACCCGTTTGCCGACATAACCACACCAGGCTGGCAACCGGTACACCGAAATACTGAGCTATCCCCAATGCTCAAGTCCTTTTTCAACCTTCTCGATGCGGTTCAAGGTGAACTTCAGTCAGGTGTGATTCGGCAACCTGATCGGGCAGGGAAATTTCGTGTCCAACAGATGACGTGATGGACCAATGCCAAGCCGAAATACGGCGGATCCAGCAGGTAGTCCCAGAGATTCGAGGATTCGAGCAGCCGCAGGTTGTATGCAAGAATACATGCCACCAAGATTGCGCCGAACCGGTTTTGTCGATGGAGGAGCCAAAGAGTAACCAGAAGCAGGGGAACCAGAAACCAGATCGAACCAAAACCCAACCCATAAGGATCAAAGCCTCCCAGGCCAAGAGCCATGGGATAGAGAAGGATGCCTCCTACGAGGCCGAATGACCATGCCGTGCTGCGTGCTCTGGAGTCCATAAACGGGCTGCCGGAAGCTCTTCCCCAGATTCGATCGAGCACCAGGGCCGTGAACGGGATGCTGAAGTTGGCGTTGAATGATATGAGCCACCTTGCTGCTGAGATGCCCTGAAGAGGGATAGACATGCAGACAAGGGCCGCAGCAAGTGCCATAATAGTTGTTGTCACGCCAGTCGAGCGGTTGATGTGCCGCCCTAGCAGTGGTTGCACTCCCCAAGTAACCAGAAAGACTGGAAAGACAAAGGAAAAGACATAAGTCAACATGCGAAGCCGCCTCCCGCAATGGCTCCAGGAATTCCTTCCTCCCAGTTCACCATGACGCTCTCCTCAGTTGGTTTTCAATCCAGGCTTCGTTGAACATGACATGCTTGATGCGGTTCCTGCGCCAAGTGTACGTCAAGTGTATTAGTCCTTCGCTGTCGCGCGTCAGGGACGGGTACGAGAATTCGGCCTCTGGGGCTTCCTCAAGGGTTGCGATGCGGCTCCAGTTTTGGCCTCCATTCCTTGAGACCGCGAGCTTCAGGTTTTCCCTGTTTGTGCGGCTGTCGTTGAACGCCATGAGGAGATACCCCGAGGAGAGGCGGATGGCATGGATGCTGGCATTTGGGTTGGGAAGGTCGGTTGATCGGGGGCTTGACCAGGAGCGGCCCCCGTTGCTCGTCTCACTCATGGCGATGGATTTCTGGGGAGACATGTCCCTCATGAAGGCCACTGCCGATTCCATAGTCAGGGGCACTATGGACGGCTGAATGAATTCCCTGCCACCGGACATCCTGGTCTTTCCAATCATGAGGTCTCCGTTTCCTGCATCCGAAAACAGCCAAAGGATCTCGGGGAATCTTCCGAGGAATTCATGATAGACAGGTATGGCCACTCCCCCTCCCTTCAGTGGAAGGGGGGTGGTCCGCACCAGTTCACTGATGTTCATGAATGGGCTGAGGGTGAGTCTCAAGCTGGGTGACCATGTGTGCCCACCATCCCTGGATCTCTTCAGGTTCAAAGCGCTTCCGGACCAGCCTCCGAAAGAAACGGAAACGTAAATGAGGCCGATTTCTTCACCCGACAGCCTGAAGATGATGGGATTCCCGACTTTCTTCACATGCCGGTGGAGTTCCTCCGATGCAGACTGGCGGGTCACCACCGTGACGGGAATGGTCCATTCGCCACCAAGTCCGGCGGAACGTCTGGTGAAGTAAATGGCGACGTCCCCGGCCCCTTCCCTGGAGCCCGCGTACCAGACGGCCCCCACCTGTTCCCCAGGAAGGGCGCAAATGGAGCTGGAATGGGCCATGGGCCAAGTCATGGACCCCACAAATCCGGTTTCGAAGTGGGGGTCCTTGTTCCCATCGGCGGGCGAGAAATCATGGGTGACGAACCCAGGGGATGATGAGACAGGAGGGGGAGCGGGTCTCAGGATGGACCAGGCGTGGAACAGGCATGCAGCGATCATGAGACCCGCCACGGTAGCCCTTTTCACGACCCCTTTTCCTTTGGGAATACTCGGTAATAAGCGATGACGGATTTGAGGTCTTCCAGGCTGCGAGCCCTGATGGCACGCTTCCAGTCGGCCGCCCTGGTGCCCTTGCGAACGAACTTGAGCCAAGTTCTGCGGGAGTAAAAAGTCTTGAATTGGCCTTCCCGCGTGACATTCAACCCAAAGGCGGAGGCCGCCTTTTCAAAGGCTGGAGAATCGGTGTCCTCCACAAAGACGAATCCGCTGAACCTGGAGAGAGACCTTTCTCCTGAACGGTCCAGGAGGCCCAGTGGGATTACGCTTCGCTTGAGTCTCATAGAGAGCATGGATGGTTGGGAAGTGTTGTATACGGCTACCGGCTGATTTCCCAGTACTTCCTCCAGGTTTCCCGGCATGGCGTTGATGCCGAGAGCGGGATAGAGGCCGCCCATGATGAGGGCCAGGAGCAGGGCGATGGATGCAACGGACACATGCATGGCGTGCCATGGATTGTGCGGAAACCAATCAGCGCGAGATCTCGGTTCAATGCTCCAAGAGGTTTGGCGGTCCCAGCCCCTCCCGCGGGCAGGCTTCAGCTTCCCTGCTTGAGTGGCACCCCACAAGATCAGGACGATCAGGGTGAGATTGATGACCGCAGGCACGATGCCGACACCGAACCAGAGACAGAAAAGACTGATCAGCAATGCGAGGATGGCTGTGAAGTACATGGAGATCTGAATGAGACTGATCCTTATGGAGTCGGTCGCTTCTTCCAACCAGTCGCAGCAGAGGACACAAATGATGGGAATCAGTGGAACCATGTATCGTTCAAAGGCGTGCATGAAAAAAAAGGGCACCGCGCTGCAGAGATAGCAGAGTCCCAGCCACAGGCGTCTGCGGTCAAGAGACTGCCACCCGACCAACATGGTTTTAGCCAGGGCAGCAAGAAGCACCAACGTCCAGGGAAATACAAGACCCAGTGCCCCACCCAGGGCTGAAAAAGGTGAAATGAAATTGAAATCGGCGAAACGCCTGGCACCGAACTCCTCTCCAATGACACTCCAGAACGAAGGCCACATGGTAGACATGGCCACGGGCCAGGGAAGGGAAATGGCAAGGATCAATGCAACGGAAACAAGGACTTGGCGCACGCGGGACGAAAGGACCACCCAGCCCTTGAACACAATGATCCCTGTGAAGGCAGCAGTTGAAAAGAAGAAGAACCCCACTGGCCCCTTCAAGAGGAAGGATGCGGCGATACAAACGGATGCACTGAGAATTGCACACCAAGATCCGGTTTTCCACCATCTGAGTGACAGATAGATGGCGAGGGACACGAAGAACGCGAGGGGCAGGTCGATCATGGCCATTCTGCCCTGGATGGCCACCCCCAGTGTTCCCAATGTCATCAAGCCAGCAAGCAAACCGCTACGGCCAAAAAGTTCTCTGGCAATCACACAGGAACAGGCGGCCAACCCCGCACCAGACAGAACCCCCCAAATCCTTGCTGCCACGAGGTTGATCCCCAGGAGCTTGTAGCTCAATGCCATCGCCCAGTACAATAGCGGAGGCTTCTTAATGCGGGGCTCTCCATTGACCCAGGGGGTGATCCAGTCGCCTCGGGCAAGCGTTTCCATGGGAGTCCGGAACGAAAGCCAGTACTCGTCCTGCCCGGTTATACTCGTCTCGGACCATATGCTGGGAAACAGGAGGACCAATCCGGCGGCAAAAACGATCCACGGGGCAAGGCGGCTGATTGTATCGGCTGCAGACGAGTCCTTCACACTTCTTCCAGTCACTTGTCTCGATTCGTGGAACGGGATAGGGCGCTACCGTTTTCGGATCTGTCCCTCACTACTGGAGCCTCTGACAGGAACCGTTGAACGTCATTGCTGTGAAACAGTCACCCAGGTTCTTCACATGCCCGATGTACACGCATTGAGGAGTATTCCAGGGCTCACTGGGGCTCTCCCGATCGCCGGAGCGGGACACGGCGAAAGGCACGCTTCCGCAGCCAGAAGACCCCCATGGTATCCAAAAGGCCAACCCAAAGGCGGTTGCTGATGTTGTACTTGCTTCTGCCCCTTAACCTCGGCCGATGGTTCACGGGGTATTCACCCAGGCGGAATCCCTGCAATGCGATGAGAGTTGGCAGGAACCGGTGCATCCCAGCGAAATGAGGCAGGCACTCGAAGCATTCCCTTTTGAATGCCCGGGTTGAACACCCAACATCGCGGACCGTTCTTCCGGTTACTGCATTGCGGAAGGCATTGGCGACCCACGAGGAGACTTTCCTGGTTAGGCTGTCCTGCCTGCGTATGCGGTAGCCGTTGGCCATGTCCACTTGGCCCGAGGTGATCATGTGGACGAGGCGTGGGATGTCCCGGGGATCGTTTTGGCCATCTCCGTCAATGGTTGCCAGGATGGCGCCCCTAGCTTCCTTGAACCCTGCCCAGAGGGCCGCGGATTGCCCCGCGTTGGATTCGAAGGCGACATACCTGTGCCGGCTGTCTTGCTGGACAAGACCATCCAGGATCGACTGGGAGTCATCGCTGGACCCGTCATTGACCCAGATACACTCCCATGCCCAGGCATGTGCATCCATGGTCTCGGAAAGCTCCCTGGCAAGGTCCAGAATATTCTCAGCCTCATCCTTGACCGGAATGATGACGGAGAGATCTACGGTCACGGCCATGGTTCCGCTGCCAGGGATTCCAAAATGGATTGCCCGTTCCGCCGGGATTGAGTGATGGCCCCGGGGCTTGGCGGCCGAAACGGCGAGCGGTCGAGCATTGGAGATCCACGGTGGGAATCCGCAACCATATCCGGGTTGCCACAGAAAGCCCAGGTATTCACTCTATATCCGTCATCCAAAGGTAGCCTACCAAAGCCACGAAGATCACATTCCCTGTCCACACGCCCAGGATTGGGGAGAGTATCCCCACTGTGCCAAGAGAGCATCCTATTTGTAAAACGGTTAAGTAAAGAAAAGCAACCACTAAGGCAATCACTAGGCCTGCGGCCATGCCTCCGTGCATGCCCTGCCGCAGCGCAATTGAAATCCCCAGGAGGGCCAAAATCACAGAAGTCAGAGGCAGTGCAAGCCTCAGGTGCAGTTCCACTTCGTAAGGCGCTGCATTGTAGCCTTCCTGTTGGATTTTCCGAGTGTACTGGAGGAGATCGGCCCAGTTGAGTTGTTCCGGAATCGTTTCGATGTCGGCAAAATCCGCAGGGGACTCAGGGAGGGAGAGTTCCTTCTCCTGAAACCTCTCCTGTTCCGTAGTGTTTCCGGAAAATCTCAACAGGAGACCGTCCATGGCCACCCAGCGGGTACCATTCCACTGGAGCGATCTGGCATCCAGCCGTTGGGTCATCCTGAACTGGGAATCCATGAAAAACAGGGACACCTTGTCCATGGTCTGGCTTCGCTTGTCGTAAAGACGAATCTGATAGATGGCGTCACGGCCACGAAACCAGACGTTTTCATGCCGGTAAGAGAGGGAGCCAACCTTCTTGACCTGTTGCCACAGCTCCTGGGCCTGCTTGTTCAGAGAACGGGCGATGGTTTCATCCATGCCGAAGTGAAGCACGCAGAGCAAGAGGGATGCCCCCACAATTGGCCCTGCGTAGAGACCCGTGCCAATGCCGGCGGATCTCATGGCAATGAGTTCTCGGTTGCGCTTCAGAATCCCAATGGTGATCAGAGCCGCCAAAAGGATGCTCATTGGGAATCCTTGAGTTATGATCAAAGGGGTCTTGAAAAGGAAGTAACTGACTGTGTCGGAGAGGGATAAGGCATTCTTCACGATGTCTTCAATCTTTTCGAAGAAATCAATGATCAGATAGAGACCTGTGAAGGCCAACAGGGCCAAGCCGAATATCGGGAAAAAATGCTGAAGCACGTAGCGTGGAATGATCTTCATGATAGCCGCCCATATTGCTCAGGTCTTTTGAATCATCCTCAGTTTTGCGGGGAGGTCGATCCTCTGGCTCATAGCGCTCACAAGGGTAGCGATCTTGAATGGCGTTTCCCGGTGTGCCTTCGTCCACAAATAGATGGCGAGCGCGGCAACGCTCATGTTGGGGCTCCACATGGCGATGAAGGGGGAAACCAGGCGGTTCTCACCGAGCCCCCTGCCTGCCGAGAGCCCGATGTAATAGGTGAGAAACAGCAGGATTCCCAGAGTGATGCCAGTGAGGCGGCCTTTTTGTCTGAACAGGGCACCAAGGGGTGCGCCCACCAACCCCAGGAGCAGGCAGCTGAAGGGGAGAGCCAATCGACTGTGGAACTCAAGAGGGAACCTTGGATCGGTCTTCGTGTCGTTGCCGTAACTAATGCTGTAAAGCTCTGAAAGGCTCATTTCCTTTCTGCCTTTCGATCCGCCCGTGACGGTTCCAAAGATCTCGTCCAGGGAGAGCGAGAGTTCATAGGTCCTGAAGGTAATGGACTGAGCATCCTTAAGGTTGTCCGGAACCCGGGTGATGATTCCGTTGTGGATCTTGAACACGATATGGCTGTAGTCTTTCTGGTAGGCCAGTTGAGCCCGCTCCGCGATGATGACGATCCGCAAGTTGGGTTGCCTCTGGTCCTGGACGAGTATCCCCTGTACCGCCAAATCTGCCGTGTTGACGGAATTGAAGTAGAACACGAGCTTGGGAATCAGGTCGATGAAGGTGCCCTCTTTCAGCATGGCTGGAATGCTCACCCGCCCGATTGACTTGAACTTGTTCTGAAAGGAGCTGTTCGCGTGGGGAAGGATGATGACACTGTTGAAAAAGGATAGGACGGTGACCAGACAAGACACCATGAGCACCGATGGCAAGAACTGGGCGAAGCTCACGCCGGCCGCACGGCACCCCACCAATTCGTTGTCTCCGTTCAACCTCACGAAGGCCAGCAGGACCCCGATGAGCGTTGACATGGGAAACGCATAGATGATGAGCTTGGGCATGGCATATCCGATGATCTCAATAACGTCCCAGACATCGACGGAGGAGGCAAACAGGAATCTCGTGAGCTGAAGGAGACGCCCCGTGATAAGGATCAGACATATCCCGAGAAAGCAGACTCCCAAGGGGGTCAACTGCTCCCTAATCACGTATCTGCTGAGTGTCCGTGGCATGGATATCCGTTGCAACATGTTTGTTTCAAGGCAAAGATGCCAAACCGTAGATGACGATGCGACCCGTAGCTCCTGAATCCGAATCACGGTAACTCGACCTTCCACGCCTGACGTTGATTGCGAGTAAGCCCTGATTCCCCGTCGTTGAGACAGACTGAGCGTGTCCGGATTCCATAGGAGAGCGCAGATCCTGCCATTCCGGTGAACTGGAAGTACCTGAGCTTCAACCCCATGATCATATACCAGAGTGGAAGGCTTTTTGCTATTGTGCCAGGAAAAGGGTGCGAACTTCTCCGTCCGTGGCACAAGAGAAGATGAGAGCAGGATAGATCTTATGGCTCAAGCGAGTGACTCTCCAAGACTTCCAGAAGAGCCCATCCGGATTGCACTCGAGGAACGGGAGCGTAACGCTCTTGCCCCCCGGGCCCAGTTGAGTGCAAGGACTTCAGGGCGCCTTAAGGATGAGCCTGAATGTCCCTTGCGCACGGCGTATCAAAGGGACCGGGACCGCATCGTTCATTCCAAAGCTTTCAGGCGCTTGAAGCATAAGACCCAGGTATTCCTCTCACCTACAGGGGACCACTATCGTACGCGGCTCACCCACACCCTGGAGGTTTCGCAGATCGCCCGAACCATCGGACGGGCCCTCGCGCTGAACGAAGATCTCATCGAGGCCATTGCATTAGGACACGATCTGGGACATACCGCTTTCGGCCATGGTGGCGAACGGGTTCTCAACGATCTTGTATCAACGGGTTTCTTCCACAACGAACAAAGTCTTCGCATCGTCGATGAACTGGAGCGGGAAGGACAGGGGCTGAATCTCACTTGTGAGGTGCGGGACGGGATCCTGAAGCATTCCAAGGGGAGGTCGAGGCCCATCATGGGAGAACCCGATCAGAGGGCGTTGACACTGGAGGGACAGGTGGTGCGCCTTGCCGACATCGTGGCCTATCTCAATCACGACCTTGACGACGCCTTGAGGGCGGAGATCCTCGATTTTTCTGATATTCCAACAGATATCCGCACCTGTCTCGGAGCCACCCACGCCCGGAGAATTCACACACTGGTCGAGGATATTGTCTTCAGCAGCATTGAGACAGGCCTATCGGAAATCAGGCTGAGTCCAGCCATGCTCTCCAGGGTGGATGCACTCCGCGCGTTCCTGTTTGAGCGTGTCTACGATGCTCATCAATTCCGAGTGGAATTTCAAAGAGTTACCAAGATCCTGACAGACATCTTCGACGTCTTCATGACAGAGGACGAGGTGTTCCTGCGGGAATTGGGAGGGTTCCACCCGGTTTATTCCCGTGAGCTTCAGGTCTGTGATTACATTGCCGGCATGACTGACCGGTATGCACTGGATCTTTACGGCCGACTGTTCCTCCCAAGACCCTGGATGAAGCTTTGAATGGCCTCGGTCCATGAATATGCACCTTGACAGGGTTTTTTTTCACGTGGTATCGGTTGCTTGCTCGTTCCAGGGGGGGTGCCTCTTGGATTGCTGAATATGCTCCGTTTGTGAACTGGAGCCCAGCCGAGGGCGTGTCGCATATGTCCATGCCCCGGGAGAAAGCCCAATGAAGAAAACGAAGAATGGTCCGCTGTCCAAGGAAAAAGACATGAATTCCTCCAAAGGGTTTGGGAAGATTTCAGATGATGAGGATCTCGATGGTGAGATCATCGACCTTGAGGACATCGTGGAACTGGGATTTTCGGAACAGGGGAAGCGTGAGAGAATCGACCTGGACCAGAATATCCTGGATGCTGATGGTGACCTCGACTTGAGCGACTTGGACGAGGATCTGTACGGCAAGGACAATGAGGCCTTGGAGGAGGATCTGCTCAAGGAGCTGGCCTTCGGCGAGGAACTGGGCTCCGTGGGAGGAGTGGAAGTAGACTCGGGACCGCCAGCTGGGGCCATGAAGCCGGGTCTCGCCGAGGGGCCATCCCTTGATGTTGCAGACGAGGTGGCTCCAAGGGATCTCGACGATGATCTGGACCTCCTCTTCGAAGAGGAGGAGAAGGATGACTTTGAGAAGCTCCTGGAAAAGGAATTGTCAAAGACTGAAGTGCCCGAATCAACAAAGGACCCGCAGACTCCGAAAGAGGAGCCGGTTCCCGTCGCGCCTCCCGTCCAAAAATCGGCATTGGCGGGGAAGCCCTCTGAACCTAACGATGTGGAGGGCATTGTGGATCAGATCGAATCACGACTGATCGAGGCGGTGCGGGAGATGGTGGAAGCCAGGCTGCCGAGCATCGTTGAGGCCTTCCTGCGGGAGGAGATAGAAAAACTCAAGAAAGAGTTGGCCTGACCCTTGGTCATCCAGTCTTTCTTCCCTCTCCGACCCTGTATTCGAAGTCGACCAAGACATCCCCAACCATCGCGGCCAAACGCCCTGTAGTGAGCCGAGGTGACGAGCAACGCGCCTGCAGCGCACTTCGGGACCCCGGGCGTGTGGGAGGGACCTCCAGCCCATGCCGGGCGGTGTCTTACACCGGACGTGATGGGTTCAGACGTTTGATGGAGCATTCCCATGAGTGAAGGCACCTTGCCCAAAGCCTATACATTTAAGGAAGTGGAGTCCAAATGGTACGGACATTGGCAGGAGCGGGGGTATTTCCGGGCCGATGAGAACAATTCCAGGCCGCCGTTCAGCATCGTCATCCCCCCTCCCAATGTCACCGGGCAGTTGCACATGGGGCACGCTCTGAACAATACCCTCCAGGACATCCTTTGTCGCTACAGACGATTGAAAGGCTTCGAAGTGCTTTGGATCCCCGGGACCGACCATGCGGGCATCGCCACCCAAAACGTCGTGGAAAGGCAGCTTTCCCTGGAGGGCACAAGCCGGCACAAGCTGGGCCGCGAGGCTTTCCTTGACCGAGTTTGGCTCTGGCGTGAGAAGTTCGGAGGCATCATCATCAACCAGTTGAAGAGGCTCGGGGCCTCCTGCGACTGGTCCCGGGAAAGGTTCACCATGGATGAGGGGCTGTCCCGGGCTGTTCGAAGGGTCTTCGTGAGCCTTTACGAGGACGGGCTCATCTACCGGGGCAAGCGCATGATCAATTGGTGCCCCCGGTGTATGACGGCTCTCGCCAATATTGAGGTGGAGGGGGAGGAACTGGATAGCAACCTGTACCATCTCAGATATCCCATGGCATCGGGAAAAGGGGGCATCGTGGTGGCCACAACCCGTCCCGAAACCATGCTTGGCGATACGGCTGTGGCCGTGCACCCTGAGGATCCCCGCTACAAGTCCTTCGTTGGCAAGGAGGTCATTCTTCCCATTTTGGAGCGCCGCATGCCGGTCATCGCCGACACCTATGTGGACCGGGAATTTGGGACCGGTGCTCTCAAGATTACCCCGGCACACGACTTCAATGACTTTGAGATTGGCCGCAAGCATGGCCTGGATTCCGTGCAGGTCATCGCCGAAAACGGGTCCATGACCGCCCAAGCAGGGCCCTACGCAGGATTGGATCGGTATGCATGCCGCAAGCAGATCCTCAAGGATCTTGAGAAGGGTGGATTCCTCGTAAAGGTCGAAACCCACAAGAACCGTGTGGGACACTGCTACCGGTGCAAGAGTGTGGTGGAACCCTCACTATCGCTCCAGTGGTTCGTATCGACGCAACCCCTGGCGCAAAAGGCCATGGACGCGGTACGCGATGGAAAGACCCGTATCATCCCCGCCAAGTGGGAAAAGGATTATTTCATTTGGCTTGAGAACGTGGAAGACTGGTGTATCAGCCGACAAATCTGGTGGGGGCATCGCATCCCTGCCTGGTATTGCCTTACCTGCGAAAAGGCCATCGTTTCCATGGAGGATCCCAACAATTGTCCTCACTGCGGCCGAGACCGTCTTGAGCAGGATCCGGATGTCTTGGACACCTGGTTCAGTTCAGCATTATGGCCGTTTTCAACCCTTGGATGGCCCAACGATACTGCGGATCTGGCTAAGTTTTACCCAACCTCGGTCCTCGTCACGGGTTTCGACATCCTCTACTTTTGGGTGGCCCGGATGATGATGATGGGAATTCACTTCATGAAGGAGGTGCCCTTTCGGGACGTGTATGTCCACGCACTGGTCAGGGATGCCCAAGGTATGAAGATGAGCAAGTCCAAGGGGAACGTCATCGACCCCCTTGTCATGATGGACCAGTTCGGAACGGATGCTCTCCGGTTCACTCTCACCGCCTTCGCGGTCCAGGGCAGGGATGTGAAGCTCTCTGAAGAGCGCATCGAAGGCTACAAGCACTTTGTGAACAAGATATGGAATGCCGCCCGCCTCGTTCTCATGAACCTCGATGGAAGGGATGACGTGGAGGGGATCCCGGCTCAGCCGGCGAAGCTCACCCACCGCTGGATTCTCAGCCGCCTGCAGCGGGTCATCGGGGAGGTGGATGAAGGCATGGAGAACTACCATTTCAACCAGGTCGCCAACTCCCTCTACCAGTTCCTCTGGCATGAATACTGCGACTGGTATCTGGAAATGGTGAAGCCTGATTTCTACGGGAATCATCCGGAAGTCAAATCCGTGGCCCAATCAGTCGCAGTGACCGTGCTGCAGAGGATCCTGGTCCTTCTCCACCCCATCATGCCTTTCGTCACCGAGGAAATCTGGCAGAAACTCCCGCACAAGGGAGATTCCATCATGAAAGCCTCTCTTCCCCGGGTTGAACCCGCGCGCCTGGACCCCGAGGCCGAAGAACAGATGGGACTTGTCATGGGCGTCATCAACGGCATACGTAATATCCGCGGCGAAATGAACATTTCTCCCGGTATGAACGTGGAGGTGACGTGTTTCTGTGACGGTGCTGCCGAGAAGGAACTTCTTTCACAACATGAAGGGTTGATTGGTGATCTGGCAAAGGTTTCCAAGTTTCTCATCGTGGAAGCCTCTGAGCCGGCAAGACCCCGCATGGCGGCCAAGACAGTGCTGGGCGGGGTGGAAGTTTATGTGCTTCTGAAGGGAGTTGTGGACTTCGCCGCTGAATCCAGACGCATCGAGAAGGAGCTGGCAAAACTTGAAAGGGAATTTTCGATAACTCAGAAGAAGCTCACCAACGAGGACTATTTACAGAAGGCGCCGCCAGAGGTCATCGAAAAGGAGCGAGAAAAGGGGGCAAGACTCGGAGAGAAGATCGAGAAGCTTCGCCATCACCAGGAACGCATCAGTTCTCTTTGTAAGGACACAGTGGGCGAGGAGTGATTCCACCATGAGGGACCTTGACACGCTCATCGAACTGGCACTTCAGGAAGACATCGGCCATGGAGACATCACCTCCGAGGCCACCATCGAACCTGATGCCACTGGATCCGCTCTGGTTTTCGCCCGGGAGCCCTTTATTCTATCAGGAACGGAGCCCTTTCGCAGGGTATTCGAGCGAGTGGACCCTCGTGTCCGGGTGATAGCTCACTTCAGGGACGGTTCGGCCATCGCGCCCAATGTGCCTGTGTTCAACGTCGAGGGGTCCATGAGGGGCCTCTTGACTGGAGAACGCACAGCTCTCAATCTGCTTCAACGCCTGTGCGGTGTTGCTACCCTGACTCGACGGATGGTCGAGGCCATGGACGGGACCTCGTGTCGCCTCCTGGATACCCGAAAGACTACGCCCCTCTGGAGGACTCTAGAAAAAGCGGCGGTTCGCCATGGTGGAGGATTCAACCATCGGTTTGGACTCTTCGACGGGATCCTCATCAAGGACAACCACATCGCGGCCTCAGGGAGCATTCGCCATGCAGTGGAAAAAGCCCGAGAGCATTGCGGTCACCTTCAGAAAGTCGAAGTGGAGGTTGAATCGATTGAAGGCCTGCTGGAGGCCCTGGATGTTCGTGCGGACGTGATCCTCCTGGACAACTTTACTGTGGACGGACTCCGCGAAGCGGTTAGAGTCAATGGGGGAAGAGCCGTCCTGGAGGCCTCCGGCGGAGTGAGCCTTGATACGGTTGGACAGATTGCCCGCACGGGAGTCGATTTCGTGAGTTGCGGTGCTTTGACCCACTCAGCCAGGGCCATAGACATCACCATGGAGGTCGAGCTCCGGGGGCCATGGGTCGAGGTGTGAAACAGGTCGGTATCGGTCATGGCCCGTTTTCATGAAGAACATGTCCTGGAATCTGCCAAACCCATTTCGGTGAGTGCGTTCAGGGACGGCGTCAAGGCTGCCTGGCCCATCTGCCTTGGCTATTTCCCTATTGGCCTCGCCTTCGGCGTGCTCGCCCAGAAAGCCGGGCTCCATCCTCTTGAAATTGGCCTCATGTCGCTCTTCGTCTTTGCGGGCAGTTCTCAGTTCATCGCTGTGTCCATGCTGAGCGCCGGTTCCGGGGCAGTCCCCATCGTGCTCACCACTTTCATGGTGAATCTCCGACACCTGCTGATGAGTTCGTCCATGGCTGTGCACGTGGGCAGTCGGGTGCACAGAGTGTTCGTGTCGGTTTTCGCTTACGGGATCACTGACGAGAGCTTCGCGGTGAATATTGCCCGGTTCAATCAGGGCGACTGGGACCCCGGGAGGGCACTGGTGGTCAACCATGTGTCCAACCTGGCGTGGATTGCAAGTACAGTCATTGGAGGCTATGGGGGGCAGTTCATTCCACCGGGGAGTTTTGGCATAGACTACGCCTTGAGTGGTATGTTCATTTGTCTTCTCGTTTTTCAGTTGCGCGGCGGGATCTATGTCTTCGCGGCCGTCTTCTCCGGGGTGCTTGCAGTCCTCCTGGCCCTCCTGATACCAGGAAATGCCCATGTGATCATCGCCTCGCTCGCAGGAGCGACTGCCGCATATCTACTCAAACGGCGACACGGTGCAAGGGAGCAATGAGATGATCCGCCCCGAAATCGTCTTATTGCTGCTGGGCATGGGACTGGTTACCTACCTCCCCAGGTGGCTTCCCGTGTTTTTCCTCTCTCGACAATCGATGCCCAAGTGGTTTGTGGGATGGCTGGATCTCGTTCCCGTGGCAATCTTGAGTGCTCTCATCTTTGGAGACCTCTTCATATCCCCTGAGCCCACCCGGTTTGCTCCGCTGCATGCCAAGTCCATCGTGGCGATTCCCACATTCCTGTTTGCTCTCAAGACCAAATCCCTCGGTGGAACTGTCGTCCTTGGGATGTTCCTATTTTGGTTGGCTGAGACACTGTTCTGAGATCCTGCCGAGAACCTGCAAAGCGGCTTTCATGCAATCTTGCCCCGCGACTCGGCGGGGAATGCTCTGACGAATCGACCGTCACTCCTCCAATTGAGATGAGGCACTTCTTCAAATGTGAGCCCGGACTGGTGCTTTCTGAATCATTGGTGCTTACCTTTGTTGGAAAATTCCGTTTGGAACATTCCTTTGCTCAGGAGATTGCAGTGACTCAGAAAAAGCGCCATCGCCCTGCGAGATTCCCCGGACTGAGCGCCGATGTTTGGACGGCGCGTCCAAACAAGGGAGAAGTTCAGCTGCCTGCGATAAAACTGGACATCGTTCTCAAGTGTGACTCCGTGGGAACTCTGGAGGCAGTCACTGCTCTTGTCGCCAAGCTCGATATTCCAGGAGTGGACCTGGACGTGATCCATGCGGGCGTGGGCAATGTGGGAAAGTCAGACATCCTCATGGCCCTTACCGGAGCTAAACTGGTGCTTGGGTTCAACGTGAGAGCCATGCCAAGGCTCGATCAGGTGGCCAAGGAACAGGGGGTTGAGGTTAGGATCCACCGCGTCATCTACAGCCTGGTGGAAGATTTGAAGAGGATCGGTCAAAGCTTGGTGCCGTCGCCGAACATAGGGGAGGAAGAGAGCATCTTAGGGAGGGCCGGGGTCATCGCTCTCTTCAAATCAAGCCAGAAAGGCATCATTTTGGGTTGCAGAGTTATGGAAGGGGTTCTGTCCTTAGGAAAGCGGTACCGAATCATTTCCGCCATGGGTCCAGTGCATTCGGGAAGGATCGAATCGCTTCAGATAGAAAGAAAATCGGTTCGCGAGGCAAAGCCCGGCCAGGAAGTGGGGCTCAAGATCTCCGACTTCAACAGGGTTCACGTCGGGGATCTCGTGGAATCCTTCGAAATCATTCCTTCCAAGAAACCCATACCTTGGCGGCCCAGCGGGAATGTCCACCACTTCGACGTTTGAATAGGGTTTCAGGCTCAAGCGGCCCTTCCCTGGTCTTGTGCATCCGGTCCATTGTGGTTTAGAAAGGCTGCGGTCGCGAGCAGATGATCATGGATGCTGGAAATGGAACCCAAACGGTGGGTGAGTTCTCCAAGATTCCTTTCAACATCCGCTTCGCCGCTCTGATGGAGGGATATGGCCCGCTGGAATGAGAGGCGTATGCCCTCGAGTGTCAGGTCGATCTTTTCGTTGAGGGCTCGTTGAAAATCCCTCACCGTGTTATTGATGCGATTCACGAGGTCATACCTCACCCGGCCGCAGTGCCTGTCGAGTAGCTCGGTCACGGCCATCTTCATGTTCTTCAGGATCATCTTCTTCACGAGGAATTGGGGAAGCGCGGATGTGACCGCGAGCTGAACCAGTTCCAATCCCACCGGATCGTCCTTCAGGAGAAAATAGAATTCGCTCTTCTTGCTGAGTTTTTCCACTGAAGTGAAGGGTTTCAGTGCCAATTCGAAGATGCTGCTCGTGAGGGTCAGGATGCGGTCAATCGTTTCGTTCACCTTCTCCGCAAATTCCCGATGGGCTAGCTCGAGCCGCGAAGAAATCCGCTCAGTCACCTGCATGCGCCAATCTCCAAAGGCCTTCTGGATCGCCTGAAAGGCGAATTGTTCGAGTTCCTCTCTCAAGTTGCCGCCGCCCCGAGCCATGATTTGAGAATACTGCGCTTCCAGCTCGCTTTGCAGGACAGGTTGCCGCTCCTTCCTGAACCGACTGATCTCTTCGTCCAATTCACTGACGATCTTGGTCAAGTGTCCCTTCAGAAGGTACTGGTTGTTTTCCCGCTCCTTGCTGATGGTCCTGATCTCCTCCTCAAAACGGTTGATCTTGGCCGAGAGTTCCGCCATGGGAAGCTTTATGGCCTCCTGTTCCAGCTGGCACGAGATGGTCTCGTCGGAGATGAGCTTCATCAGGCTGTTCGTGATGGACTGGAGGAATACCCTGCCCTTTTCATGGATGAGGAATTCCTGGAGCTGTCCTTCGAAGTCGGGAAGGAGGCTTTGCCTGACCAAGCCTGCATCGTTTGTTTTCTTTCCCTCAAGGGCCCAACGAGCAGACAGAGGATAGATCTTCACCTTTCCGGCACCCAAGTCCTCTTCGAGTATCCGCATCGTGAATTCCAACGCTTCCTGGCGGTCCTGGTCGTTCACCTGGTCGATCTTGTTCAAAACGAAGAAAAGCTTGTCCACATGCTCCCGCACATCCCTCAGAAACTGATGTTCACTTCTGGAAAGGGGCGGGTCCGCAGAGACTACAAAGATGCTTGCATCGACGTAAGGAAGGAATCCGTAGGCAACATCGGTATTGTGGCTATAGACGGAACCAGCACCGGGGGTGTCGATGATGCGTACGCCCCCTCTGAGATACTGGGACGGGTAAAACACCGTGACTTCACTCACCTTCTTCTTGTTCTGGGGGTTCCCCCGCTCCGTGATGTATTCGGGCAGTTGGGCCAGGCTGACGATTTCACGCCGTTCATCCAGGTATCGGACCTCAACCTTCAGTTCTGGGCCGTAACGGAGTATGGTCACAACCGAAGTGAGAGGCACTATGGCTGTGGGAAGAATAGAATCCCCAAGGAGAGCGTTGATGAAGGTTGACTTTCCTCTCTTAAACTGGCCAAGGATCACCAGGTTGAATGCCTCCTCCTGGAGCTTGGTCTTGATGGCTTGCAAGGAATTGACCGTCTGGGCCCGCACGGAGCCCGAAAGCCTCTCGACGACATCGCACAGCCCATCTCTGACTGTGGGATAATCAAGCATGAACAACCCTCCCATAAGCGAAAACCCAGGACTTGGTGGACGGCAGAACTTGGAGTGCGCGATCTCTGCCAGCTTAGAGCAAAAAACATGTCAGACAAATCGAAGTCAAAAAAAAACTCCTACTCCCCAAGGAAGGTAGAAGTCATCAGCCCCAGATCTCAAGGCAGTTCCGGTGAACTTCATCACCATCATGTCTTTTTTTTAATAACAATCCTGCCCATTTCCTGTCAAGGGAAACTTGCCGTGCCGACTGCATCGAGCCACGTGGGCGCCAATACTGTTGCCCAGTGTCCGTGCGGGCTTGCGAGTGATCTCTGTGCCGTGCTCATCCAAGGGTCAGTGCCAGGTGATTCTTAAGCAAGTCTGGGAAACAATCCTATGAGCAGAGCGATAGCGAATTCAAAGACAATGCAGTCTGCCGGAACCGCCTGGCGGAATGAGCCGGGGTGATGATTTCCGGGTCCGCGGAGTCCAGTTCTCTCAACGCCTGTAAGTCCTCAGCGGATTATCGAACGTGGCCACCCGGCCGAGTTCGGTCTCGATCTCAAGTGGCCGGTTGTACTTGGCGATGCGTTCACTGCGGCAGACCGATCCCGTCTTGATTTGTCCTCCTCCCATGGCCACTGCGAAGTCCGCGATGAAAGCGTCCTCGGTCTCACCCGATCGATGTGAGATGAAAAATCCCCAGCCAGCCTCGCGGCACATCTGAATGGCATGTATGGTTTCCGTCACGGTGCCGATCTGATTGAGCTTGATGAGAACGGCGTTGGCGGTCTTTTCCTTAATGCTGCGTGCGATGAATCGTGTGTTGGCGACGAATGTATCGTTGCCCACGATTTGCACTCTGCCACCGATGGACTGAGTGTGCTGTCGAAATCGATCCCAGTCATTTTCTGCAAGCCCGTCCTCGATGGAGACAATGGGATACTTGTCAATCCAGGCTTGATAGAGCTCCGTCATTTCACCGCTCGACTTCCTCCCCTGTCCCGACTTGGCCAAATCGTACCAGCCACCTTCGAAAAATGAGCTTGCCGCAGGGTCGATGGCAATGGCTACATCGACACCAGGCCTGTATCCGGTGACTTCAATGGCTTCAATGATGACCTCACAGGCTTCATCGTTGCTCTTGAGGTTGGGAGCGAATCCTCCTTCATCGCCCACACTGGTCGCGTAACCCTTCTTGTTGAGGATCGCCTTCAGTGCATGGAAGACCTCTGCGCCGTATCGCAAGGCATCGCTGAAGGACGGCGCACCGACGGGCATGACCATGAACTCCTGGAAATCTACGCTGTTGTCGGCGTGCTTCCCGCCGTTCAAGATGTTTCATCATGGGAACGGGAATTCAAGCACTGCAAGGTCACTGGAGATAGGCATAGAGGGGAAGGTCGCATGCCATGGCGGCAGCACGTGCTACCGCCATGAAGACACCCAGGATTGCATTGGCACCAAGCTTCCCCTCGTTGGGTGTCCTGTCAAGGTCGATCATGAGTTGGTCGATTTCGGCCTGATGGGTTATGTCCATGCCAACTACCTGGGGAGCAAGCATTTCGTTCACGTTCTCGACGGCCTTCAGCACCTCTTTGCCCCCGTCTCTCAGTTCAGTGGCTTCATTTTCGGCCGTGGAGGTCCCAGAGGGCACGGACGCACAAGCCCTGATCCCATTGTCAAGGGAAACGCAAACGCGGATGGTGGGATTCCCTCGGGAATCGAGGATTTCCAATGCGTTCAATGAGTTGATGCTTCGGTTCATGGAGGCTCCTCTCAAGGATCCCCAAACGTGCTCCGGATTAACCGGCGAATCTGTGACGACCCATTGCGAACACGGAGATCTCACCGGAAAAGGGTTAGGGATGAGATGCCATGAAAGGGGCACACAGAAGCCACGACTCGATGGAACGAGTGGGGTCAGTCACTTGCGCGGGTCGCTCGTCAAAAATGCGAGGAGCCCATCGTGATATGCCGTCTGCTCATGACTTCACGATTTCCCAGTTGGTTTCGAAAGTGTTGTCAAGAAGCGTGTAGGCATACCCCAGCATCTTTCCGACCCCGGGTACTTGCCCTTCTTTCATCTTCCAATAACAAAGGTAGACGGCGGCCACCAATCGAGGTTCCCCAGTCTCCGGGTCATCTTCCGTGGGTTGCCAAATCTCGCGTTTCTCGATGACTCGCCAAAGGGTCCCGTATTTCTTGCTGCGGACCGTGTCGCCAACCCGTGGCAGGTTCTTACGAACTGCCACCTCACTGTGCGCTCGCAACATAGCTCCACCTCCCGGAATAAATTGTTCCAACCGAAGATGCGATCGGCTGGCGGATGCCCGACGGCTGTCGGGCGCAAATCAAAATAAATAACCAGGATCGACGGCTCCAACAAACTGTGGAAACGCCGACCACGGCCCCATGATGAAGTCTTTGAGCTCGAGCGATGCAAAGCATTTACAGGTTTGGCATCCAGGAACCCACTGGCGTCCTGGAACGCGGATAGCCAAGTTGTTCCCAGTTGGCCGCCAAGTGAATGAGTGGAATGCAAAGTGCCGCGCCATGGAGAGCGGGAGGCTCACATGCACGACCCCCCCCACCCGTTGGTAGAAGCCATCATCCCCGGGCCTGGGGCGGTTCAGGCAGGCTTCACTGCCTCACACATTGATGTTTCTATAACAAAGGGATCGTGGCCATGTCAAAAGGAACGTTGGAAGAAGGGCACGGACTTGCCCCGACCCCTCCCAAAGTGATCCTCCGTGGATCTGGGCATGGATCAAGCGTGCGTTGGCCCAAGGTTCTTCCAGGGGATCTCTCGCAGCGTCAAGAACATACGCGGGATATCTGAAATCTCTCTTTGGTTTGGCGATACACCCGGGGCATCCGGTGTGCTGCCGCTCTTTTCCGTTCGTTAGGCGAAACTGGGGAAGGCGGGAACAAAGGTTCACCCCTTCGCTGGATGGAGGGCGTTTCGCCCGAGACTGAAAGCGTACTTCTGCATCGCATCCCATTTTGCCTTGGGGGAATTCCTCCAATCAATTCCTGTTGCTTCGGGCAAAGAACATGGATATTGAAGCCGCGGACGTGATCCTTGCCTATCTTCCCTTCAACGTGTTCCATCCTTTGATGTCCTGCCCGGTGGGGTGACTCTGCGATTAGCTTGACAGGAGGAGCCTCCTCGTATTTGGCTAGCTTTTCTATGGTCTGGTGTATCTGGGGTTTGCCTCTACATCCCTTTGGAGGAAGGATTTCACAGGTGTTCCTCCGGTAAGGTGGCTGAGCGGGATGATTGGAGAAACAGCGGTCCTTGGAGTCGAAGCCAAGACTCGACAAAGGACTGGGCAAGTAACCCGGCATCGTTCTCTGCGCAGGCACAAGGTCTCCTCAGACGGTTTTGAGATATCCGCGAATGAGTAATGCAGCGGTAGCGCCGTCGCCTGCGGCATAGGCCACCCACTTTGCGCCTCCCTGTCTCACACCGCCAGCGGCAAAGACGCCTGGCACGCTGGTTTTGAGGAACATAGGCACCCGCTCTTGGAACCCGGAAATCTTTCGTTTACCGTGGGTCCGGTCACGTTCCGTGCTGATGAATCCCCATGGATTCAGCTGGATGGCTGTATCCATGAGCATTGTCCTGTTATAAAGCCCATGGATTTCCTCGAAGCGTCCTGCGTGTCTTGCCGCCATGCTTCGTGCTCACTGTCCGAAACCGCTTCAAAGGTTGCCAAGACGCCAGAAGTATTCAGAATACAGACAAGAAAGTGGACGCAGAATCCGATGGCGTCACGCCGTTGTCTTCCATCGGTTTCCGTATCTTTGCAGAATGTCACTGTGACGCTCCCCTAGGTTAGACAACGGTCACAGGACACCCTGCCTTGGCGATGAGATCATCCACCGGCGCTCCGAAGAACCGTTTCACCCAAGCAGGCCTTTTGGTTCGGGTGGTCACGATCTGGGATGGCTTCACATCCCGCACCGCATCAAGGCACACCAAGGCAAACCGACCGATCTCAATTTGTGTCCGGACCTCAAGGCCTTCCTTATTGGCTCTCTCGACAATGGCTGCAACATACTCGTGACCTGCTTGTTCATGTTTCTTAAGCAGGTCAGCTTCGCACGTCTCCTTAAGTTCTGAAATCCATCCGTGGTCGACATCAATGAAGTAACGGGCCAAGTTGACGTCCGCCACGTAGACAACCATCAGCTTCCCTACTGCCTTAGCCTCCTGGATCGCAGTATCGATGGCCTTTTCAGACTGTCTGAACGTCGAAAGAGCCAGCATCACACAACCTTCCATGCTCTTGCCTGCACTGTCCGGCGAATGGGCCATGGCTTCCTCCTTCATGATAGAGGTGGTCGAGTGGTCATGGAACAAACCTGTGGTGGTGCGGTCACGAACAACGGAGGCGAAAACCCGTACAATGATTTGGCGTGCGACCTTGACGGCCCACGTTCATGAACTGATACGATTTTAAATGTATTTTACTCTGAGGACTGAGGGAACTCCACGGAAAAGTGGATTGAAAGAAAGGTTCTGCGCCGCAGAAGGAAACGGTTCTTTCAGATGAAGAGAGTCGTTCAGAGAAGAAGGCCAACAGAACGAAGGACAGAATTCAAAGGAGATGATCAAGGAGGTGACACCGGGAGGAGGCAGAAGCTTGAACGGTTATCCGAGAAGACGCCCCCGGTAGCCCTGGGTCCTGAGGTTTTCCCGGATCTTCGGCACCACGCCGGTCGGCCGAGTGGGGTATCGGAGGCCTGTCCTGATGAGAAGCTGGTTGAGCCCCCAGACGTGCCTCCAGTAAGGTTTCGCCATCTTGAACAGGTCTCCCACTCTTGAGAGGAGGCTTGAGAGGAAGAGGAAACGCTCATCGAACCCCAGGGATATTTCAGGGCATACTCGCGCTGCATTCACCATCTGGTCCACCGCCATCTCCAGGTCCAATCCCTCGGAGACATACCAGAGCTGTTCCAATGGGTCGCTCCTTTCGTGAATGTATCCCTCCTCCAGGGCGATGTCCCACATGCGCGTACCGGGATAGAGGCGCACTCCAAGATAGAAGTTGGAAATGTTGTAAGGTGGCCTCCTGGTGAGTTTGATATGCTCAAGGTTGAAAGCGATGGTTTCATCCAGGGTGGTGTTGGTCTCGCCTGGCCCCCCCACAAGAAAAAACCACATCACGGTAAACTGGCTCTTGAGGATGGCTTCCGCTGCATGGACCAGGTCGTCTAGGGTGAATCCCTTGCGGTATGTCCTGATCATGTGTGGGGACGCGGATTCGGGAGTGATCATGAACGAATTGAAGCCGGCCCGCTTCATGAGTTGGAGAAAAGAGTGAGTCAGTCCAAGGGGGCTCACACCCATGGCCGTGAAACGGGCCCTCCATGGTCTCCTGGCAATCTCTTCCAGAATCTCAACGCAATGGTCGTTGGGGAGGTTGAAAACCGAGTCGACGAATTCAAAACACTTGGGGCGGTACTTGTGGAGGGCCTCCTCGATTTCGTCCACCACCTCCGCAGGGGGCCTCAATCGGAGCCGGTTTCCCTCCAAGACCTGGTTGTAGGTGCAGTAGATGCACCGCAGCACACACCCCCGCTTGGCCTGGATGTTGTAACTGCCTCCCATCCTCATGTAGGGTTCCATGTCGATCCATCGGCCAAGCCCTGCGTCCTTTGTGACGAAGTCCTGCAGGGCAGGCGGGTTTAGATGGAACCGCCCGTTGGCCATCCTGCCCAAACCTGGAATATCCTGTGGCTGCCTGCCGCTCTCCAGGCTTTCGAGCAGTGCTGTGAAACTCGATTCACCCTCGGATGCGATCACGTAGTCCGCGTTGAGCCGCTCCAGGCTACGACCCGGACACAAACTCACTCCCGCCCCCCCCAATACCACCGGCACATCGGTAATGCTCCTAACGTGGTCAATGATCCGGGCAATCTCAGGGATATAGGAAACGGGATGGAGCATGTTCACGTTGTCGATGTTCCTTACGGATACGCCAACCACCTGTGGAGAGAATTCTCTCAGGACGGTTTCGATATCTTGGAGGGCATTGTGGCGAAAGCAGAGGTCCAGCACCCGGACCTCATGGCCCGCGGCCTCGGCGGCGCTCGCCACGTAGGAAATTCCGAGGGGTGCAGCAGCCAGGATATCGTTTTTCATATTGCTGTTGATGAGTAGAACGCGCACGGAGAGCATCTCCTGGTTCTGCATCTGCCATGAGAGAAGGGATTGATTCTGTTTTGTCTATGAGGTCCTGCCGAGTTCACGGGACCGCAGGGTCGCAGCTTCCACTGCCTGCATCAGGGCGCCGCGAATACCACGTTCTTCGAGGACATGGAGTCCCCGGATGGTGGTTCCCCCCGGGGAAGTGATGAGGTCTTTCAGTTCTGCGGGGTGGTTTCCTGTTTCCTGCACCATTCTTGCCGTGCCCATCACGGTCTGAACAGCCAATTCCCTTGACACTGGGCGGGGGAGCCCCATGAGCACCCCCGCATCGATGAGGCTCTCGATGAGCAACAGGACGTAAGCGGGGCCACTGCCGCTGAGGCCGGTCACCGTGTCCATCCATTTCTCTTCCACCTCGATGGCCGTTCCGACGGCGCGGAAGAGCGCCAACGCCAGATCCATGTGGGAGTCCTGCACGTTTGGGCCCCTGGAAAGAGCGGATGCTCCTTCAAGGACAATGGCGGGAGTGTTGGGCATAACCCGTACAATCGGCGTGCCTGGGGGAAGACCCTTGGCGAGTGTGGACAGTGGCACGCCTGCGGCGATGGAGATGACGAGGACTTCGTGGGTGAGCTGAAGACTCAGTTCCTGGAGAACCCCTGCCATGTTCTGGGGTTTCACGGCCAGGATGACGGCATGGCATTTCGAGGCCAGGTCGCCAATGTTGAGGGCCACTTGAACTTTGTATCGAGTTGCAAGGTATTCCGTGCGTGAGCCGATCACATCGAACACCACCAGCCGGTCGGGAGTGAAAAGCGATGCCGCCAGAAGGCCCCTGATGAGAGCCTCGCCCATGTTGCCTCCGCCGACGAAGCCGACGCGCGAATCCTCAAGCATACTGTCTGCCTCCACGTGCGAAAATATTTCCGAAGTCATTACAGCGGGATCCCTCGTTGACACCATTGTGCCATTCCGTTATGAATTTCTTGCGGATTTTTTTCAACAATTTTCGCTGGAAAGGTTGCGTTGAAGTTGTTCGTGCGACTGATCGCATAATGATCAGGTTTGCCAGGGGTGTTGCCATGAAGCGGTTTAGTGAAGGTTCCGAGTACCGACCCAAAACCAGTGTGCTCATTAACGGGGACATCGTCCATTTCATGCTCATGACAAGAGAAGACGAGGACGCCCTGAAAAGCTTTTTCGGGAGAATCCCCGAAAGCGAGGCAGACCTGCTGCGAAACGATGTGCGGAATCCGACTGTTATCGCTTCCTGGGTGGATCACATCGATTATTCACGTGTCCTGCCTCTGGTTGCATGGAACGAATCCAAGGAAGCCATTGCCGGAGTTGCCACACTCCATTTCAGCCAGGGGGCCTATCGCCACATCGCAGATGTCAGGATTGTCGTGGGGATAGACTACCGTAAACTGGGTCTGGGTTCCGGCATGATCAAGGAACTGATCGAAATCGGAAATCAGCTGGGACTGCATTACCTCAAGGCCGAGATACTTTCGGAGAACACTCTGGCTATCAAAGCTTTTCGGCAATTGGGGTTCGAGTCCAGAGTGACCCTGGAGGGCTTTTACTTGACCCGGAAAGGGGAACCCCGGGACATTATCCTGATGCTCAAACCACTCACCATCAACATGGAAGAGGACATGTTCTACCTTTTTTGAGGCTTGGGCCCGAGACCGGGGAAACTTGGCCAGAATGGGTACCCAGAGCCAAGAAGGAATGTTGCTCATCAAGACCTCCTGAACGATCTCTGAATCCCCCCTGCCTAGTGGTCTTTGTGCCTTCCTGTCTTAAGCAAGCCCCATGTGTGCCGATCTATCGATTTCCTGTTGAATGCCTTTCAGAGTCGAGGGCGCATCGAACCCCTGGACCTCCAGCAAACGTCTGGGAATTTCCCAGTCCGGGAGTGCCTGTCCCGGTGATGGGAAGGCCCCTCGCAGATGAAGAAGCCGCCGTTCCATGTTGAAGACGGTTCCAGATTGTTCCCCGAAGGCGGATGCCGGCAGGACCACATGGGCGAAATCCATGGCCCGGCTCGGGGATGTCTCCTGTATGACGAGAAAGTCTGTCTTCTTGAGGAGTCTCTTCCACTTGACGGCGTTGGTTTCAAACAGCGAAACCGTGTCTTGAATGAACAGGGCCTTGGCCTCCTCGGCTTTCAAGGCTTCCTCAAGGCTCCTCATCTCGTCCTGAGGCAGTTCACTGACTTGCCAAGAGTCTGCGCAGCGCTCTCGGGCTTCGGGGTCCGAAAGGAGGGCGAAACCTGGCAGCCGTCTTGGGGAGACCCCCATGAGGAGTGCTCCCGTGCTGTTGATCTCCGGTGTGACGGGAAAGAGTCCTCCAGGGCGGTGCCCCCCTGAATGGGACACGATCCGCGCAAGTCTTCCCAGAATGTCTATGAGTTGATCCGCCTGCTCCAGTTCTCCCAGGGAATCGGGAAAGACCACCGCGACGGACATTCCAGGGATAAGCAATCGCTTGAATGCCTCAACTTTCGAGGCTAAGGTGAATTCTTGACCGGGTTCCTCTGACGAAGTCATGCCGGAGACGGGGGAGTTTCCCAGAGTGGATTCTCTCTGCATTCCCGTTTCTCCCAGCAGGTGTGGGAGAAGTCGGGAGAGGATTCCTGGCCACTCTTGCACCCGAGCATGGATGGCCACTGTCGCGAGAGAACTCAGGGAATCGGGATGGCTGGATAGCTGCAGAACTGAAGAGCGGTGGTTGCGAGCTGTTCTCCTGACGATTGTGGTCATGACAGGCGCCATGGTGTCCAGGTTGTCCCCCACGAGCAGGATCGAGTCCATCTTCGTGATCCCGCCAAATTCCATGTGCAACTTTGTCAATCCCCCGTGCGGTTCCAGTTGTGTCCAAAGTTTTTCCAGGTTTGCATGGCCGGGGAAGCCAATATTGTTCGACTTCCACGCGACGCGCATCCACTTT
The DNA here is from genome assembly GCA_964623165.1 of uncultured Syntrophobacteraceae bacterium. Taxonomy (GTDB): domain Bacteria; phylum Desulfobacterota; class Syntrophobacteria; order Syntrophobacterales; family Syntrophobacteraceae; genus JAAYUJ01. Next base: position 8,135 of record CAZURN010000008.1, on the reverse strand, counting down.
TGAAGCAGATACAGTGCCTCGTTGGTGGCCTTTGGGGAAGCCAGGGCCCCTAGGGATTTCGCGCCGCAGCGATCCCTGACTCGCGTGAAGCCGTCGATGATGGCGGCAAGAGCCTCATCCCAGGTCGCTCCCTTCAACTTACCCTTCCTGCGGATGAGGGGCGTGGTCAGGCGATCTCCGAACCAAACCGCGTCATACGTGCGGAATCGCCCCCTCTCACAGGTGGATGCCCAGTTGGGCGGTCCGTTGTGGCCGTCGCTGATCCAGATGAGCCGCTCTCCCTTGACCTTGAGGTCGATGCGGCACCCGCAGCCGCAGTGGATGCAATGGGTTGTGATGCTTCGCCAGTCAAGACGTTCGATAGCCCGACCGCCCCTTTTTTCCATGAGGGCTCCAGTGGGGCAAAGGTCCACGCACAGCCCGCAGTGGACGCAACGGTCATTGAAGCGGGGCCAGTCTTTCAGTACGATGGCGTCGGAGCACTGAAATGTGGCACAGGCCACGTTGCACCGCTCGCAGCGAATGCACTTGTTGGGGTCAAGAGCGATGAGCGGATGCACATCGGCTGCGGCGACATGCTGATAGTGGATCTTCTTGCTCGGCTGGTCTCTCCAGTCGATCTGGAATTCATTCATGAGATCCCGGAGACGACAGTCAAAAGCTGCTGAACATCCACACACGAGGCATCGGTCCGCTTCGTTCCTCGCCTGCTCTTCACCGAGCCCGGATTCCACCTCCTGAAACCCGTCGATGCGGGTCTTCACGTCCAATTCGGGCATTGTCTGCGGGGATATGGTCTTCATGACACTGAAAGGTTCCCGGTCGATGGTTTCAAGGTCCCCCTTGCTGATGTTGAAATGCAGGGGTTCCGGCTCAACCGCGCCCGAGCGCAGGTAGCGATCGATGGAATAGGCCGCCTTGCGACCATCGGCCAGGGCGGCGACGACGGTGGATGGTCCCCGGAAAAGATCTCCGCCGGCAAAAATCTGACCATGTCCGGTGTGCATGCTCTGCGGGTCACCTCCAATGGTATTCCACCTGGTCAAGGGCAACTGGGATGTGGCAATGTCGTCTTCTGGATCAGGGATTCTTGAGTACTGACCGATGGCACTGATGACCATGTCCACTTCCATGGTTGTTTCCGAACCATGAACGGGAATGGGACGTCTCCTTCCACTGGCGTCGGGTTTTCCGAGTTCCATCCGGATGCACTTCAATTTGATGGCTGGTTCGATCTGTTTTGCCAGTTGAGTCGGGGCCACCAGGTATTGAATGACCACACCTTCCTTTTCGGCTGCTTCGATCTCTTCATGAGTGGCCGGCATCTCGTTACGGGACCGCCGATACAATATGGTCACCTCACTGGCTCCGAGGCGCAGAGCTGCCCGGGCGGCGTCAATGGCAACATTGCCTCCCCCAATAATGGCCAGGCGCTTTTGGGCAATGCCTTCGATCCTCCCCGATCGATTCACCTCTTCAAGGAAGTCGATGCCCCTCACCACTGCGTGGAGATCCTCCCCCACCACACCCAATGTTCGCGCGGCCCATGCGCCTATAGCCAAATAAATGATTTCGAAGCCATCCCTTTTGAGGTCGTCCAAAGTGAAGTTCTTCCCCCAGCAAACCCCCGTCTTCACCTCCACGCCCATGCTCAGGATTCCGTCGATTTCCCAGTCCAGGACCTTTCGGGGAAGCCTGTATTCAGGGATCCCGTAGCGCAGCATTCCTCCGAGTTTCTCCCGCTCTTCATAAATGGTGACACCATGCCCGAGACTTCTCAAATAGTAGGCCGCGCTCAGGCCCGACGGTCCCCCGCCGAGAATTGCCACGTGATGCCCCGAGTAAGGCGGTACCGCCGGGAGGATTCGGCTGCCTGTGCTCATTTCAAAGTCTGCCGCGAATCGTTTGCAGTAATTGATGTTCACCGCCTCGTCCACCAAGTGGCGTCTGCACACGGCTTCACAGGGGCGAGGGCAGACGCGGCCAATGACCGCCGGCATGGGAATCTTTTCCTTGATGAGGCGGACCGCCTCCAGGTATTCGCCGTGGCGGATGAGAGCAAGATATCCCTGTATGTCCACGTTGGCCGGGCATGCGATGGAGCATGGTGCCACGCAGTCTCCGTAGTGGGTGTCCAGCAGGAGTTCCAGGAGCAGTTTGCGGGTCTTTCTCAGTTCTCTGCTTTCAGTCACGATCTCCATGTTCTCCGCGACCACTGCACTGCATGCAGCCTTGTATTGCTTTTCGCCCTGGACCTGGACCACGCAGAGGCGGCAATTTTCCAGCGGGCGCAAGAGGGGGCTGTGACACAATGTGGGGATGTGGATCCCCTCGCGCTTGGCCACGTCAAGGATGGTGGCTCCTTTGGGAGCCTCGATCCAATTGCCGTTCAAACGGATTCTTACCCAGTCGTTCATCCTCTCCTCCAACTGATTTGCTGAGTGCTGATCCAAGTTATGGCATGTCCGTATCCTGGTCCGTCATACCTTGAGTGGCCGGCATCCTTGGTCGCATTGAAGCATGCAGCACTGCATCCTGAGAGAGATGGAAGCGGAGAGGCCTGAACCCCGAAAGGGGAGAAGTGTTCAACAGGATGGGCCGTGATAGGTCAGATCGTATTGAAACCGATGGTCGAGAAGAGGAGTCCACGCGATCTGTGTCGAATCATGAAGGCACGGAAACGGGAAAGATGCCATTGAATCAACGAATGCCGATGGAAAGGGGTTCACGATGAGGCTTCTCCCTGCAGCAGGAGCTGTATGTTGTGCCTCAGATCCTGGGGGTCCACCGGCTTCTCCATGAAGATATCCGCTGTGATCCAGTCCATGTCCTCATCCAGGTTGCGGGTGTACCCCTTCTCTGTCGCTGGCTGGGCGGAAATGATGATGATGGGCAGTCTTCGCAGTTCCTCATTCTGCCTGAGCTTCACGGCGAATCGCAGTCCTTCGTCCATGGTCGCCATCATGATGTCCAGGATCAGCAGGTCTGGTTCCTGTGTCTTGATGGAATGGAGGCCGTCCGCAACGTTGTCCGCCGTGAGAACATCGTAGCCGAACCTCTTGAGGATTGCCCCCGTGATCTCAAGGAAACTCGGGTCATCGTCGATGATGAGTATCTTGTTGCGGGCCATACGTCTCACCTCCCTGAATGGGGATTTCAGTTTGTCGAAACCATGGGCCTTTCTTCAGGAATCTCGATGATGAAGCTCACCCCCTCCCCTTCCTCCCCCTCGACGTGAACGGAGCCGCCGTGCCGTTCAACAATGGTCTTGGTGATGAACAAGCCGAGGCCGGTCCCTCTTGTGGAGGTCTGACGAGCACCCTGTAATCGCTGGAACCTCTTAAACAGCTTTTCCCTGTCCTCCGGCCGGATCCCTGGTCCGCTGTTCCAGACCTCCATACGCAGGGAATCCGAAGTGCGTTTTGCCTCGATGCGGATTCTTCCGGCCTCTTCTCCATACTTGAGGGCGTTGCCCAGAAGGTTGGTGACAACGCTCTGAAAGAGCTCAGGATCCAGGTTCCATTTCAGGTCCGGCGAGACATCAAGATCCAGGGACATCCCGGATTCCCGGATAGCTCCAGCCATCGCCTTGACGACCGGTTCGACGACCTCGCGGAGAATGGGGGTGGGGCGCTTCTGGATAGGCAATTCATCGCGTTCGATGCGGGACAGATCCAGGTAGTGTTTGATCATTTCCATGGACTGGGTCAGATTGCGGCTAATGGCTTCCACCATGAATCTCTGGTCCGCAGTCAATTCCCCGAAAATGCCCTGCCCCAGGGCGTTAGCACTCATGAAGGCGTTGGCGACAGGCGATTTGAGTTCATGGGTGACAAAACTCAGCATTTCCATGTAATGGTGATTCAGGCGGCAAAGCTGCTTGTTGGCTGCGTCCAGGTTCCTGTTCGCTTCGATGATGGCATCCGTATGGTGGCGTAGTTCCGTCAGATCGTGAAAAAAACCAACCACCGCCAACTCCTCGGACTTCTCATACAGGATGGCCGCCGAGAGCCTGATGGGTATGGTCTGGCCACCCTTGCGAAGCACTTCCGTCGTGTAGTCAACAAGGATACCGTGTCCCCCGTGGCTCTCGCTGAGCAGGGCCTGCTTTATGGCTTGGGCCTCTTTGGCCGGGTACATCTGTTCAACCGAAAATCCTAGGAGGACCTCATCTGCCCGGTAGCCCAACAGCCGCTCGGCTCCCTTGTTGTAAAGGATGATGCGGCCGTTGGGATCATTGGCGATGATTCCATCCGGACAGGCATCGAGGAGCCGCTGTTCGAACTCGTAACGCCGTTGAAGCTTGACCTGGTAGGTCCGGATCCCCGCCGCCATGCAATGGAATGCAAGGAGAAGCCTGGAGAGTTCGTCATTACCTGACAGTCGGGACACATTGCATTGTTCACAAGTGCTGGGTCGATTGGAAATATCGCTACCGATTTCAATGCCGGCACCGGGCCCTGTCAGGGGACAATGGGGACAGTGAGGGCCAAAATCCGCAAGAGCCAGATCCTTGACTCCCTGCGCGGTTTTCTCTGATTGCCAGCACGGGAGCTGACTCTGCACCTCCTTGATGATGTCCTCCATGCGCCCGGTGGCAAGGAAACGTGCCAACCGGAGGAGCTGATTGACAGGGAGGATGATCATGCTGGTGAACCATCGGGTGATGAAGAAACTCACAGCGATCAGGATCAGGGCAAATGCGAAAAGCACGCGGAAGAGCTGTGCACCAAGGTCTTGGAGGGACTTGGCGGAAAAGCCGATGCGCACCGTCAACGGATCTCCCCAAGGGGCCGCCACGGCAGTGCTCGAAATGATCTCGAACAGGGGGCCGTCGGGACCTCCCTCCAGGTAATAAAGTTTGCCCTCTTCGCGAGCTTCAAGAAAAACTCCTTTGCCTTCACGGTCCGTAATCGGAGTACCCATGGCAAGGACAGGGCGGTTGGCCCCATCCAGAATCTCCACGTAGAGGAGCTTGGCACGGACTTGAAACAGGGTGGACAGTCGGTCGCGCACCTGTGTTGCCAAGTCTCCCTCTTTGACTTCAGCCAATTGTCTCACGGTCCCTCGGGACACCCTCCAGGCCTCCGCCTGAACATCCCGTTCCACAGCGGGGAGAATGAGTCGCTCAATGGCGATGGCCCCCGAGAGCACGACAAAGGAAATCATCGCAAGAGTGATGAGCATGATTTTGTTCTGAAAACTCAGCCGCCTGATAAAATCCATCGCGCTTTTCTCAAAACGGTTGGTAAACCCCAGCGGGTCTCCATGGCCTGCCAGATGCGTAGCAGATGGCCATCGATTGAGTCATGATTGCAAGGAAATCAATGGTTTAGCCCCTAACGAGAGGATTACTCCATGTCCTTGGCCAGGAAGGCTCGACAGGTCTGTGAGACCGGAGCTGGGAAATGCAGAGTTGGGCGTGGAGAAGAGGCGCTGGTGAATGCGAAATGAATCTCACCAAAAATCGAAAGTGTTGTACCCAGAAAGGCATCCGCCACCGGAAAACCTATGGATTGCGTCAAATTAAAACACGAACCCGCTCCCAGGTCAATTCCGTAACTTCTTCCATACCAGGCCAATCCCTTGTCCTTTTGGGCAGTTCGTGGTAATGGACTCGGTGAAAACCAATGGATCCAGTCCCTTATGCCCCGCGAAGTCCCGCAGATGGAAAGGCATGTCCCATGAAGAAGATGTGGATTCAGCTGAAAGACAAATACAAGATCGAAGACTTGAAAGGGAGGCTTGAGGAGATCGGCAAAGTGGAACCGGACCCCGGAAAGGCCAATCGGGTTGTACTGACCTTTCATAACCAATCGGAGAGCGGCATCCGCATGGCGGGGTTCAAACTGTCTCAGGAGTTCATCGAATATTTTGAAGATTTTGACATGATACGATAGGCAAGAAACCGGGCCAGCAGTCTTCCCGCTGACCCGGCTGCATCAGGCTCCATGATCGACGCCGAACCATCTCCGGCATGCTTGTCCCGGTGGACTACTTCACACTGAAGAACTTGAATCGGTCCTTTTCCCCTGCGGGCAGCAACACCCGCTCTGTTCCCGCGTTAGGTGGGTTGATGGGCCACTGGATTCCCTCGGCAGGTATCCTGTCCAATGCGATTCCACCCATTTCCACCATCAGCTGGACTGCCTCGGCAAATGCCGCTTCCCAGGAATCCAGGCAAAGCTCCGGTTTGAGCTGGGCCAGCAGGCCATTGATGAGGTCAAAATCCGAGCTTGTCTCTCCCGTCCCGACCAGGCATCGGGTCATCCTCTGGATTCGCCGTTCACAGTTGGTCGCAGTGCCGGACTTTTCAACGAATGTCGCGGACGGGAGGACGACGTGGGCCAATTCACAGACATCGGTCTTGATGCAATCCTGGTAAACCAATGCATCCAGGCGGGCCAGAGCCGTTTCGGTCTTCTTCTTGGACAGGCCCATGTCTAATGGGTTGCACCCTATGAGATAGAGGGCCTTGATTTCACCCTTTTCGATGGCTTGGAGGATTTGTGTGGCATTGAGCCCTGCCTTTTCCGGTGGAGACGCCCCCCAGACCTTGGCCAGGGTTTTGCGTGAGGGGCTCGACGTCACCGGCTTGTATCCAGGCAGGTACTTGGGGATGGCTCCGAAATCAGCGGCTCCCTGACCATTTCCTCCACATCCCATCAGGCTCAGTCCGCCGCCGGGGACCCCCACCGAACCTAGGAGCAACTGAAGGGCGGCACAGTTGCGGAAAAAGCCGTCATTGGCAGGGGAGCTGTGGGGATCGACGCCGTACACGAGGCATCCGGGGCGTTGGCTAGCGAACATGCGCGCCGCCTGCCGGATGTCATCCTCGGCGAGCCCAGTGGCTTTCGCGATATCCGCCATATTGATTTTCTGAATACTACGCTCAAGCTTTGCGAAATCCTGCGTGTATTGGTCAACAAAACCCCTGTCGTAGAGTGCTTCGTCGATAACCGTTTTGATCAACCCCTGGATGAGAGCCGCTTCGCTCCCCTCATTCAACTGGAGGTGCATCCGGGCCGTCTTGGTGAGGGGAACCGGGGACGGGTGGGCCACAATGAGGACAGCTCCCTGCCTCGCGGCCTTCCTGGCGCGGAGCGCGGCCATCGCGTGCTTCTCGATGGTGTTGGATCCGAGGACCAGGATTGCCTGGGCATTCTCGATGTCCTCGAAAGTATTGGTCATCGCACCGAGGCCGACGCTCGCATTGAGCGCTTCATGGATAGCCATCTGCCAGGGACCCGAGACCGTATCCACGTGGTTGGTGCCAAGCGCCATTCTGGCCAGCTTTTGGGCGATGTAATACTCTTCGTTGGTGAGCGTTCCGCCACAGAGAACTGCTACGGAGTTTCCCCCATGGGTGTCGCGGACCTTTGCCAGCAGTGTCGCCGCAGTCTTGATGGCTTCCTCGGTGGAACACGCCACGAGCTCACCTTTTTCACCCTGCACCATAGGGTGTCTCAACCGGTCGGGGGAGTTGATGAAGTTGAAATTGAAGCGACCCATCTTGCAGAGCGCGCCCCGGTTGGTCGGAGAGTGGGAATCGCCCCGAACCCTGACCACCTTGCCGTCGAATGTGTCGTACTGTGCTCGACAGCCGGATGGACACAGAAGGCAGATGGAGGATTCCTTGTTCATCTGCCATGAACGGACCTCCCCACGGCCTGCGCGGAACCCGATGGCATCCACGGGGCAAAAGTCGGCACAGTGCCCACAATCCTCGCAGCCCGCTTCCTGCAGAGGAAGCTCGAATGCAGTGGATATGCGCTGATCGAATCCCCGGCCGACCTTCGTCCAGATGTCAGCGCCCTGGATGTCGTGACATGCTCGAATGCAGCGCCTGCAAAGGATGCACTTGTTCATGTCAATGTGCAGATAGGGACTCGGATCTGAATCCACGGGATACTTGTGCCGCTCCCCCCCATATTTGGTGGCCTTTACGGCATACAAATGGGCAAGATCCTGAAGCTCGCATTCTCCAGCGGCATAGCAGGTCATGCAGTCATTGGGGTGATCGGAAAGGAGGAGGTCCATGATTGTCTTGCGTGCTTCGATCACCATGGGGGAGTCGGTCTCGATCACCATCCCGTTGCGAACCGGATACACACATGCCGCCGCAAGGCTGGACC
>CAZURN010000007.1:0-41252 GCA_964623165.1 uncultured Syntrophobacteraceae bacterium | reverse complement strand
CGTAGACATGCTGAACCATCGGCTTGCCATGAATCATAGCCAGGGGTTTGCCTGGGAGTCTGGTTGAATAGTATCTTGCCGGAATGATCCCTACAATTTTCATGGAATGCCTTTCGGTCGTCTGCATGGCACCCTAACGGCTCTTGGAGAACGGATGGATCCCCTCGGTGAGGTGTTTCTTAAGGCCAGGGGATTATACATGCCCCCGGCTTTCCGGCCAAATCCGAAATGGTCGGTCCCGCGAGACTCCTTTCAAGAGGGGGCACAGTGTGATATGAACTCCCCGCGTGATACACCAATGCATCCAATTCAAGACAAGGTGAATTCAGTCCCTCGAGGAAATCCTAATATGATTCCGCTTGATCGCATTCAAGGGGCTTCCCAATACTTCGCCACCCTTCTTCGCCGCCGATCCGATTACATTGACTGGCTGTGGGAGGGAAGGAAACTCTACCGGCGTTATCCCGTGACGGAGCTCTACGGGGAGTTGAAGAACGCGGCTCAATCCGCTGATTGCTTCGCGGATCTCCTGCGCGTCTTTCGGGAATTCAAACAGCGGCATTTCCTGAGGATTGGGGGGCGAGATTTGATGGGCCTCGCGGATCTCTCCGAGACCTCCAGTCAACTGAGCGACCTCGCATGCGTGTCACTACAGGCCGGTCTGGACACTCTTTCCGCCCACCCACGATGGTGGTTGCCTCACGAGGACATGTCATCTTGGACGTGGTGGAAGTCCAACGGCTTTCTCGTCGTCATGGGCCTCGGGAAGCTGGGAGGCCATGAGCTCAACTACGTTTCCGACGTAGACCTCCTGTTCCTCGATGCTCTGCACGCCGAGAGCGGAGAGGCACACCGGGAAAGTCTCGTGGTTGCGGATCGGCTGTGCCGCTTCTTGACAAGACTCCTGGCAGAAAACGTGGAGGGAGACCGGGTCTTTCAGGTGGATCTCAGGTTGCGGCCCCAGGGGAAAGACGGTCCGATGGTCCCGCCCCTTTCTGCGGCCGCGGAGTACTACCTGAACTGTGGCCGCCCCTGGGAGAGGCAGATGCTTCTCAAGGCCAGGCCGGTCGCCGGCGACCGCTCTCTCGGCATGTCCTTCCTTCATGAGGTGCGCCCCTTCGTATTCAGACGGTTCCTTGACTTCCAGGCTCTGGACGAGTTGAGGGCCATGCGGGACCGAATCCTGGCGGAAGGAGTCCGTCCCAGTCCAGGGTGGCGACAGTTCGACGTTAAACTTGGTGTGGGGGGCATTCGAGAGGTGGAATTCCTCGTGCAGTCTCTTCAGCTCATCTATGGAGGACGCCATCCTGAGCTCGATGAACCCAACACGTTGCGGTGCATCCGCCGACTTGAGGAGCTGGGCCTGCTTTCCCCCGACGTTTCCGCCGAGCTCAGGGAATCATACAGCTTCCTGCGCCGCGTGGAGCACTGGGTCCAGCTTGACCAGAACAGACAAACACAGAAGCTGCCAGAGTCTCCTGAAGCTCGACGCCGCCTGACTAGAGCCCTTGGATTTGGGGATTATGAGAGAGACTTCCTGCCCCGCCTGGAGGAATGCAGTGCTTTGGTGCACCGGAGGTTCCTGGATCTCTTCCAGGGAGGGGGATCGGCAGGAAGTTTTGTCGACTTCGAACATGAACCTCAACAGGAAGATGTTGAGGAATTGCCTCTCGAGGCAATCTATCCCTCTGAGCCCCTCTCCCGGCTGAAGGCCAAGCTTGAGGCTTTTCCCGCTTCGGTCAGACTCTCCGCGACAAGAGCTCTTGCGGTTTTCGCCGGGGTCAGGAACGGGGAAATCCAAGAGAAGATCCTGGTGAGGCTGGATCGCTACCTGAGCCAGGCGGCCAAGAGAACCGGTCTGCTAAAACTGTTTCAAGCAGGGGCATCCTGGTTCCCGGATGTCTGCCTGGGAATTGCCCGCAGCGAAATGCTGGCGGATCTCCTGGGCCACAACCCCAGCCTCGTCGAAGGCGTCTCGTCCAAGTCCGGGTTCATGCCCGACCGTGAATCGTGGGAAGCGGCCTGCTTCAAACTCTTGGGCCGTACCGGAAGCTACGAGGAAGGGCTTGAGTGGATACGGAGGCTGAAGAACGAACGGTTGCTGCAGCTGACACTGAGTGACTTGCGGGGTGAGTTGGCTGCTTTGGACCTGGAGAGGCATCTCTCCGCTCTTGCCGACCTGGTGATTGTGCTGACCTACGAGCAGGTCCGCAGGCATCTCGGACTCGCCTCCAGTCTTCCCCTTTGCGTGCTGGCCCTGGGAAGGCTCGGAAGCGAGGAAATGAACTATCTCTCTGACCTCGACCTGGTCTTTGTGTATGCCCCGGAGCAGGGTGCCCCGGATAATGAAATCCCACCTGATGTGATCCGGTTGATTCAGCGTTTCATGCGGATGCTCAGCACCCCCCTCCAGGAAGGTCCCGGGTATTCGGTGGATGCCCGACTCCGGCCCACCGGGAACTATGGCCCGCTCATCGTCACGAGGAAATCCTGGCTGGAGTATTACTCTGCGGAGGCAGACCTGTGGGAGATACAAGCCCTGTTGCGATTGCGTTGTGTTGCCGGAGATCGTGTTCTAGGGCAGTGGATCGAGGAGAAAGCCGGGGAACTTTGTTACCGCAGGCGAGACCCACCGGCAGTCTGGGGACGTCTTTGCTCCATGAGGCGTAGGATGCAGAAGGAGAGGGCGGAGGAAAAAGGAGGGTATGAGGACATCAAGCTCGGAGCTGGCGGACTGGCGGACCTCGAATTCATCGTCCAAGGGACTCAGCTGATCAAGGGGTGGAGAGATGAGTCTCTGAGGAACCGCTCCATCCACGCAGTCCTTCCGATAGCCCTGGAGGCTCTCATCGGGCAGACACCTTCGGCCGCAAGAGCATGTAAGGCCTTCGGAGAACTTAGGAAGCTTGAGCAGCGACTTAGGCTTCACACGAATTTTGCCACCTCGCGGATCAGTCCGCTTCAGTTCGATGCCATGAGGGATCTCGGGCTGTGGCCACCAGCAGGATCGAAGGTTTCCACGGAGTACTGGGACGATTTTGTGCGATCGAAAAGACACGTGCGAACGTTGTTCGATGAAATCTGCGGTGAGGTCTGACCGAACGGATGGGGCACCTGCTCACGCGGTTCAGGCCACAGTCCGATATCATTCAAGGTCTGAACCCTCTGCACTCAGGATGAGGCGATCATGAAGTTTTTCATTTGGCGGGAATTGACAAAAGTCCTTACAGATGCCTAGATGAGGTTTGCGGCCATGATCAACTTGGTGCCATCTACTGTCTTGATCTATCGAAGACCTTTCTGACTCCGCTGAAATTGTTGAAAAAAATGGTACCCCAGCTCCCCGAAGATGTGCTAAACGTGCTCAAGCAGGTCCACGTGAACATGCCGTGGAAAACTCTGCCTCAATACCTCCCCATGGTTTTGAAATTTGGGATCAATGTGGAGCTGGGGTTTGGGTCGCAAGAGTTGGATAGGGTGCAGCGATCCGAGTTTCTCACCATGGCCCACCGACTGAAGGAACGCGGATGCGGCATCACCATGCATGCCCCGTTCTGGGATTTGTGCACGGGGAGCACCGATCGCCTTGTCAGGCAGGTCACGAGGCTGAGACTTCAGCAGTTCTTCGATCTCGTGGACGTGTTTCATCCCGTTCAAGTGGTCTGTCACACCGGATTTGATCCCAGGCACCACGGTCATGCCCTGTCCCCATGGGTGGCACGAAGCCTGGAAGTGTGGGAACCTTTGGTGTTCCAGGCAGAAAGGCAGAAGACGCCGATGCTTCTGGAAAACGTCTGGGAGCATGGGCCGGAGCTTCACCTGGAGCTCTTTGAAAGGGTCAACTCACCTTGGCTCGGGTTTTGCCTGGATGTGGGGCATCAGCACAGCTTTTCCCGGACGCCGATTTTGAGCTGGGTGAGGACCCTTTCGAATCATCTGATGGAACTCCACATTCATGACAATGACGGCGAAGGTGATGCACACCTTCCGGTGGGGCGGGGAACCATCGACTTCGACGGGCTGTTTCAGGAACTGAAGAAGAGCGCCAGAAGACCTCTGCTGACCCTTGAACCTCACAGGGAAGATCACCTGGTGGAGACGTTGAGGGGGCTCAGATTGGTCTTAGAGAGCCAGGAAGGAGTGGGTTGAACATGGCCGTGGTGGAAGTGAGCATCGTTCCTCTGGGTATCGGGGGGTCAAGCCTCAGTGCTTACGTGGCAAGGGCGTTGAAAGTCCTCCAGCGCAGTGGTCTCCGCTATGAACTGACTGGCATGGGTACCATTGTCTCAGGAGACCTGGATGCGATATGGAAGGTGCTCAGGGAAATGCATGAGAGCTGTTTCGCCGGCGAGGCCAAGCGGGTCCTCACGACCATCCGCATCGATGATCGCAGGGACCGTGACAGCACGCCGGAGCTCAAGGTTCAGTCCGTGATGGAAAAACTGTCGCAGGACGGTTGAAGAGGTGGTTGGAGGTTTTTTGATGAAGGAATTGGTGGAATATCTCGTGAAATCTCTGGTGGACCAACCGGGTGAGGTTTTCCTGGAGGAGCGCGAGGAGGAAGACTCGGTGGTCCTCGAACTGAGGATAGCCCAGGACGATCTGGGCAAGGTCATCGGCAAGAACGGGAACACGATCAATGCCATTCGCACGGTACTGCAGGCTGCGGCATCAAGCCACAGAAAGCGGGCGAGACTCGAAGTGTTGGGGCAAGAGTGAAAAAAGCCTTGGGTGAGGGATTCCTAATGCCTGTTCCGTTTCATTCCCTGCCAGCTGAATCGAACAAGTCGGCTTCAGAGGAAAAGGAGGTCTAGAGTCCATGTCGAAAGTTCCGGAATTGTCGGCAAATGAGTTGAGAGCCCGTATCGAGTTGGAGGCACTGCCTTTCGAGACCACTGCCTCATTGGAAGGAATGGATCAAAAGGTGGTGGGGCAGGACCGGGCCATCGATGCCATCAAGTTCGGTATGGGGATGAAGGTGAGGGGCTACAACATCTTTGTTGCCGGGTCCAGCAAGGCTGGTCTCACTTACACCGCCAGGACTTACATTGAGGAGCAGGCACAGGAAGAACCGACCCCCCCCGACTGGTGTTACGTGTACAACTTCAAGGAGGCGGACAAGCCCAAGAGCCTCAAGCTATCGCCCGGAAAAGGCAAACAGCTGAAGAAGGACATGGCCGAATTCATCGACACGCTCCAGGCCAAGATTCCGGAGGTGTTCGACAGCGATGATTATCGGGCCAAGGAGAGCGAGGTTCACCAGGCCTTTGAAAAGCACCGCCGGGAGATCATCGACGAACTTTCCCAGCAGGCCAAGGATCAGGGTTTTGTGCTCCAGTTTTCCCAGGTGGGAATGGTGATCATCCCTGCCAATAAGGAAGGGGAACCCATGACGCAGGAGGACCTGCGTCACTTGAGCGACGAAGAGAGGACAGACCTCCGAAACAAGAGCGACGAACTCCATGAGAAGATGAAGGATGCCATCAAGCGGATCCGTGAAGCGGAAGCTGAGTTCAAGGAGAAGCACAGCAAGCTGGACGGTGAGATTGCCCTGTTCGTTGTGGGGCAGCTTATGGCTCGATACGAGGAGAAATACCAGGACGAGGAGCAGGTCATCGAGTTCTTCAAGATGGCCCAGGAAGATATCCTTGAAAACATCGACGACTTCAAGAAGAAGCCCGAGGGGCAGCAGGCCCAGCCGGGCCCCTTTCCTGTTCCCCCCAAAGAGGCCACCCTCCGCAAGTACGAGGTGAACGTCCTTATCGACAATTCGGAGACCAAGGGCGCCCCTGTTGTCATCGAATCCAACCCGGCGTATCCCAACCTGTTTGGAACGATCGAGAGGCAGGCTTGGTTCGGTGCCCTGTTCACGGACCACACCATGATAAAGCCCGGGGCTCTGCACAAGGCCAACGGCGGCTATTTGGTGATGAAGGCCCTGGATCTCCTCAAGTGGTTCATTTCATATGAAGCCCTCAAGAGGGCACTGAGGGATCAGGAGATCAAGATCGAAGACCTGGGCGAGTTGTACGGGATTTTCAGCACCCGAACCATTCGGCCGGAACCCGTTCCATTGAACGTGAAGATCGTGCTCACGGGCGACCCGTACATCTATCAGCTGCTCTATACCTATGATGACCGATTCCAGAAGTTGTTCAAGGTGAAAGCCCACATGGATGATCAGATGGACCGCAAGGACGACATGATCATCGAATGTGCCCGGATGATGAGCCGCTACTGCAAGGACCATGAGTTGCGTCACCTGGACCGATCAGGAGTCGCGCGAGCCATCGAATACAGCATGGAGATCACCGAGGACCAGGAAAAGCTGACTCTCGAACTGGGCAACATCAACGATCTTCTCAAAGAGGCCAATTATTTCGCGGGACTGGACAACTCGGAGGTTATCCGGGACAAGCACGTGGAGGAGGCCATCAAGAAGAGGATCTACCGGGCCAACCTCATCGAGGAACGCGTCAAGGAACTCATCGAAAAAGACGTCTTCTGGATTGAGACCGATGGTCACAAGGTGGGGCAGGTGAACGGTCTTTCCGTACTCATGACCGGTGACCACGTTTTCGGCAAGCCCAACCGCATCACGGCGACCGTCTCCATCGGACGAGAAGGGATGGTTTCGATCGACCGGGAATCCCGCATGAGCGGCAACCTCCACACGAAGGGTCTCATCATTCTCAGCAATTTCCTGAAGGAACGTTTTGCCCACAACAAGCCCATAGCGCTGACGGCGTCCCTATGTTTTGAGCAGAGCTACGGCATGGTGGACGGGGACAGCGCATCAAGCACGGAATTGTATGTGCTCCTGAGCGCCATCGCCAACGTTCCCATTTATCAGGGGATTGCTGTGACGGGATCGGTGAGCCAGAAGGGAGAGGTCCAGCCCATCGGTGGCGTCAACTACAAGATCAAGTCCTTCTTCGACATCTGCAAGCACAAGGGACTCAACGGGAAACAAGGCGTCATGATCCCCGACAAGAACGTCCGAAACCTGATGCTCGACCAGGAAGTGGTGGATGCGGTGAAAGAGGGCAAGTTCCACATCTGGCCCGTATCCACCATCGAGCAGGGCATCGAGATCCTGACGGGCATGGAAGCGGGCAAGCTCCAGGAAGACGGCACCTATCCCGAGGGAACCCTTTTCCGCAAAGTGGATGATCGACTGAGAGAGATCATGGAGATCGTCCGGGAATACGGTAAGGACATGGACAAGGAGCAGGGGAAGAAGAAAAACGAGGAAGAGGCCGGAGGCTGTCCCCACTGCGGCGGGTGATCTACGGGACTGTCTTGGGAATCGGCCGCAGGCCATGAACGCATGCCTTGAAGGACCCCGCCCCCAAGCGGGGTCCTTTTTTTTTCGATGTGCCGAGCTGTACAGAGTGGTTTGAGCAGGATTTTGGGGCTCCCCTGCCCTGGAGTAAAGGGAGCAATTGCAGTCGTCCGTCGTATCAGGAAGTCTCGTTGACGATTCCTACTTCTCAATGGGCGTGATCTTAGTGCCCTGAAGCCCGAGCCCCGCCATCAGCCCTCTCTGATCAAACACGAATCCATAGATGTCATCACGAAGTGTTGTGGTTGTGAGATTCTTTCCCATGCCTTCATCAACCACAACAGAGGGTTGTCATATTCACCTCAACGTCGGTGACTCTCCAATTGTATGGAAACCGAGATGGATAACATATTGGACCTTGGTCTAACGGGAAGATCGATTTTGCCTCGGTAAATGGTTCCATTAGGACCAAGGTCCAATCGCGGTCCCCCAGACCGCTTGGCTAGAAGTAATTGGAGTGGCACATGTGACGTACCCGCATTCAATTGCCACATGCCGGTGAAGGCCGGTATCCATTCAATGAGCCCTATTTCCGCCATTCCTGCTTTTGCAGGAATGGCGGGCGGGAAATCGCAAAATGAGAATGACTCAAATTATGGAGAAGACCGCATGCTCATTGAAGGCGAGAAGAGGGATCGTCAACGCGGGGTCACGTTGTGACTGGTGGGACTCAATCCGGAGGTCCTGGCCACCGTCCAGAGGTCGCCGCCGGGGAGGGTTCCAGGGAGGGAAAGGATGTTCTTCAATTTGGAGCTGGCTGTGGCCAGATACCTGGGATCTACTCCCGAGCCTACAGGATCTTCTCCAGAATACACTTTGTGATCATGTAAGTCGGTCTGATGCCCTCTGCTCCCAGACTGCCCGAAGCTAAAGTCTGCCCGCTCTTGAGCGGATTGTCAGAGGCGTAGTAGGCATAACGAACCTTCACGTTTTTCGAAATATGTCCGCGTATCATGGCTGCATTGATGGCCCGGTGATAGTGCCCACCCTCCATTTCCAGTCCGACGGCCTTCCAACTGGAGCTTTTGAAGGTGTCAAGCACGTCCCGGTTCTGCAAAGAGGTCCCGAGTACCGTGATGACCGGACCCACAAAGACGTCCCTGTAATCACCAAAGTCTTCCTCCCTCAGGTCGTTGTCCAAGATGTAATTGTGCGCAGACCCTTCGAGCACGTGGGCTGTGGCAATCATGATATCACCCTTCTTCCCCAGCAGTGTTCCAGCCTTGCCCATGATTGACATGGAGCACAGATTCAGGTTCTTCTCCCCATCCTCCACCTTCATTGGCTGCAGCAGTGAGTCGATCAATTCAAAGGCCTGGGTGCCAAACGCATAATCCATCACTAGAATTACCGGTTGATTGTCTGCAATTGCCTGCGCGTCGATCCTCAGGTCAGGGTGCAAAACTTCAGAGTCCAGTTTGGCAGTATCAATGATCTGACAATCGATGTGTGCACCGCTCTTGTCAGGGACCTCGTGGAAACCATGACCCTTGGCGTACTCTCTGACTTCCCCGGCTCTGGGCCGCAGTTCTTGAACAAATGCATAAAGGTCCTGGGCGACTCTCTTGTCCATGGCCGAACCGAGGGCTGCGTAACCGTACAAGAGGTTGACCACACTGTGGAGGTTCGAACTGATGATGTGCAATGGGCGATTCTCCAGTTTCAACTCCAACAGTTTCTCTATGATGCAGGCAGCCCACCTCTTCCCGTATACCTGGTGCAGGATCACGTGGCTCAGGTCCGGTGTGAACTGGACCTCTACATCCGCTTGCTTCTCAACGATGTATTCGATCCCCTTTGCGAGTCTATGAGCGATGCGGAACAGCCCGTTGCTTGCATTCATTTCTTTCCTGGATCTTTCAAAGTGTTCATAGGTGGCCTTCGTTTCCTGAAACGTCCTGCCGAGAATGATGGACATGTTCCAGATGGCCCGATTCAGCTGCTCGCTGTCAGGCTCGTCCTTCGATTCCATAAACCTCTCGAATTCCTTCCATTCCGTGGTGAGATTCCCTTCCTGGTCTGTCATTTTGCTGTGTATGTTCTTTGCCTCAATGTGCAGGAATGTCAGATGAGTCAAGATGTCGTAGATCTCGCTGAAACCGTTCGTTATGACAAAACACATTTCCCTTTCGCTGATGCGGTAGGATGTTCGCCTGCGTTTCAGCGGTTGCAGCATCTCAAAGGGCGTGTCCCCCAAATCCTCTTCCGAGGTCATCACAAAACGGCTGCAATCCTCGATACCCCGAGGCAGCCTGTCCATCACGTATTCCAGTCCCTTCAGTTCTATGCTTCTTGGGTCGTTCATGCTTCCATAGATTTCGGGACTCAGGGTCCTCAGTGCATCCTGCAGAACCTGGCCTGATCGCCCGTTCATCTTGAAACGACCGATCAGCAGAAGGGCGTCCGCTGCAATTCTGAAATTGTGAATCGCGAGCCTTGCCGCATGTGATCTTGTTGTCTCTTCCATGAGGAAACCTCCTTACATCAGGACCAATTGCACGCAATTGAGTGGTCGGTCCTGACCCGGAATCCAGAGTCAATGTTGGTTGCCGGCCTCTGCCGGCATGACCGGACAAAAATCGCCGGCGTCTTCTGTGGAACCGCGTACTGGGGCTGTGGATTTCAACGGTCGACAACGCGAGCCTGGTTGAATTCCGCAAGAGTATTTCTGGAAGCCGCGCTGGTGCCTCTTCGTGTCGTCAGACGGGGCTAGGGTTCGCTTGCGCCCCCCTCGTCGGGGCCCGGGGGCATATTATCCTATTCATCGCCGCATCCATAGCATTCAATGAGAGCCTGTCGAACAACGAACCAACACGCCCTCGTTGTCTTGGAGGAAAATTTGAGGTCCGATGATAGGCAAGCCGCGCCTTTTGAGGATTCTCCTGAAGAAAATCGGGGACGATCGTCCAAGGCTCTCGGGGATCTCGCGTGCCTGTCCCGATTGGAGGGTGGATCTGGCAGGAGTAGCAGAGGAAATGATGAGTCAATCACCTCTTCCGATCGCAAAAGAGGACAATACCCCCCAATAAAGTGGTACCCTTTTACGAAATGCAAGTCATTGTGGAGTGGAATCGGCTTGACTTACTCGCACCTTAGCATACAATGGCCCGCGTCGCATCAGGTCCAAAGTGTTTTCCCTAAACTACCCGTCGCGTCTGCAGGCGGGATCGAATCATGAGGCCAAGATGAAGCAATGGCGCATCCCGTTCGATGCGAATGAAATCCAGGTATCCCGTGGAGCCGTCATCATCGTGGAGGATCGCTGCAAGGGGTGTGGTTACTGCATCGCCTATTGCCCGAGGGATGTGCTCGAACTCTCGGACCGTTACAATGCCAAGGGTTATCGTCCTCCGCGGGTCAAGAAGGCCGACGCGTGTGTGAACTGCCACTACTGCGAGATCATCTGCCCGGATTTCGCCATTTTTTCCGAGGAGATTCCACCCGATTCCCCCACGGGAAACTGATTCCAAATCGGACCCAATGGAATGCTTGAGATGAAACCAGCTGTTCTCACCGGTGAACACTTCATCACTGGAGATACCGCCTGTGCAGAGGGAGCCCTTGCAGCGGGCTGTCGCTTTTTCGCGGGCTACCCCATCACACCGGCCACGGAAATCGCGGAACACATGGCGTCCCGGCTCCCCGACGTGGGGGGCACCTTCATCCAGATGGAAGACGAAATCGGGGCCATGGCCGCCGTCCTTGGAGCCTCTTGCGCCGGGGCCAAGAGCATGACCGCGACTTCGGGACCTGGTTTCAGCCTCATCATGGAGAACCTGGGCCTTGGAGTGTGCACGGAGACACCTTGTGTGGTGGTCAATGTCCAACGGGCGGGGCCGTCCACGGGCCTTCCCACCCTGGGGGCCCAAGGAGACATGATGCAGGCCAGGTGGGGTTCCCACGGACACTACGAGATCATCGCCCTTGCTCCCACTTCACCCCAGGAACTTTTCTACCAGACCATTACGGCCTTCAACCTCAGCGAGACCTATCGGGTTCCGGTGCTGGTCATGACGGACGAAGTCACCGGACACCTGAGCGAGCGGGTGGTGATCCCCGAAGTCCAGCGCATCGTTCTCAGGAACCGGCTGAAACCCAAGGGGCGAAAGGACCGCTTCAAACCTTTCCTGCCTGGCCCGAATGGTGTGCCGCCCATGGCCATTGCAGGGGAGGGATACGGGATCCACGTGACAGGCCTCACCCACGACGAACGCGGCTACCCGGTGATGACGGCTGAAGCCCATGCGACGATGGTTGGGCGGCTGACAGAGAAGATCAGGCGCAATCTTCGAGACATCACAGCCATTGAGAGTTACCGCCTGGAGGATGCCGATGTGGCCGTGGTCTCTTACGGCGTCTCTGCGCGAAGCAGCCTCGCCGCCGTGGATGAAGCCCGAGCCAAGGGAATAAGGGCCGGCCTGCTTCGGTTGATCACCGTGTGGCCGTTTCCCGAAGCTGAGATCATGGCCCTGGCGGACCGAGTACGCTGCTTCGTCACAGTGGAACTGAACCTGGGGCAGATCCATCTGGAAGTGCAGCGGTGCAGTTTTGGCAGGGTTCCGGCGTTTCTCGTGGGGCATGCGGGAGGCACCGTCATTCCGCCCGAGGCGATAGTGGACGTGTTGCAGCAGGTGTGAGGGCTTTCATTCATGGAGAAGCAGAAGAAGAAATCGAGTCATCCCCTGGACACTCTTCTGAGGACTGACCGGGTGCCTCATATCTGGTGTGCGGGATGCGGCATCGGTACGGCGTTTTCCTCGTGCCTCGTGGCGATGCAGGCGAGCGGGCAGGACATCCGCAAGACCGTGATGGTTTCCGGGATAGGTTGTTCGGGGCGCGCGGCGGGCTACGTGAAACTGGATTCCTACCACACGACCCACGGGCGAGCCATCCCCTTCGCCACGGGCATGAAGCTTGCCAACCCCGAACTCAACGTCGTGGTCTTCAGCGGTGACGGGGACCTCTTCGCCATCGGCGGAAACCATTTCATCCATGCGGCAAGGCGAAACGTGGACATCACGGTCATCTGCGTGAACAACCTCAATTACGGTATGACCGGTGGCCAGGCGGCAGCCACCACACCGAGCATGGCCAAGACCACCACGACACCCATGGGAAACCCGGAACAGCCTTTCAGCCTGCCGCTCCTTGCCTATGCCTCGGGGGCGACTTACGTGGCCCGCTGGACAATCCTCCATACGCGGGATTTGACCAAGTCCATTGAGGAAGCATTCCTGAGAAAGGGGTTTTCGTTCATCGAAGTGCTGGCCCCGTGCCCCACGGGATACGGCAGGCGAAACCGGGAGGCTCCCCTGGAGACCCTCAAGTTTTACCAGGAGCGCAGCATCACCCGTAATGGGGCCAATCCTGCGGAGGTCACTCTGGACGTCCAAAAGGGGATCATTGTCGGCAAGTTTATCGAAGTGGATCGGCCGACGTGCCTTGAGATGTACGACAGGACCTGCAGACCGGCACTCCCTTTGGGCCCCGCATGAACTTCAGTGCCGATCGAGGGGTGGGATGAACAAGGAAGAAAGTCTTACACGGCAAAGAGAAATCCTGATCACCGGATTCGGCGGCCAGGGCATTGTTCTGGCGGGCCTCATTCTCGGCAAGGCGGCAAGCTTGGGGGACCACAGGGAAACGACCCTCACCCAGTCCTACGGACCCGAGGCGAGGGGAGGGGCCTGCAGCGCCCAGGTAATCATCTCGGACAAGGCAATCCACTACCCTTACGTCCGCAAGCCTGACATCCTCGTGTGCATGTCCCAGGGGGGATTCGACAAGTACGGGTCCCTCCTCAGGGAGGATGGCATCCTCATCACGGATCAGGATCTGGTGCAGCCATCGGATGCCACGGGAACCGTGGCATTCTCCATTCCGGCCACCCGCATGGCCGAGGAACTGGGAAGGAAGATGATGGCCAACATCGTCATGCTGGGCTTCGTGACGGCAGTCACGGGCGCCGTTTCCGTGGAGTCTGCCCGGACCGCCGTGAAGGGTTCCGTGCCCAAGGGGACTGAGGAGAAGAACCTTGCCGCGTTCAACCGCGGTCTTGATTTCGGCTTGGCAACACTCAAGGGGCGGCGGAGAAAGGCCGAGGGAAAGAAAGGGGCCAACTGATGGGAAGCCAGAAAGACCGTCTCCACAGGGTGCTGATCATCGGCGCGACTCCCGCCGGCATTTCTGCCGCCAACAAGCTTGGCGAAATGGGCATCCCGGTGACCCTGGTAGACCGTGATCCGGATCTGAACAGCAAGCTCTCAAGGGATGAGTGGCGTCTCCAGTCCGGGCTCACCCTGAATTATGCACTCCGGCCAGGCCTCCTGAGAATCTTGAGGAATCCGAGCATAAGGGCCATTCTTCCCGGGGAGATCGCTTCCCTGAAGCACACCCGTCAGGGGTTCAGCGCCCGCATTACCAATACGGCAACTTACGTGGATGCCGACCGCTGCATCCTGTGCGGCAGGTGCGCCGACGTGTGTCCAGCATTGCGGCCTGACGGGTCCAAGCCGGTCAAATTGGCTGGAAGGGAGAGTCTGCCTGGTCGGCCCGTCATCGACAAGCGTCGAATGCCCCTGTGTCAGGAAAGCTGCCCCCTTGGTGTCAATGCGCAGGGATACATGGCCCTGGTTCGGGCAGGCAAGTACCTTGAAGCCCTTGAACTGATCCGCAGGGACAATGTGCTCCCGGGCATCTGTGGGCGCATCTGCACGCATCCCTGCGAGGTGGCGTGTCGGAGGGGAGAACTTGACGAACCCGTCGCCATTCGCGACGTAAAGCGGTTTCTGTCGGACCATGCCATGGCCAGGGGTGATGGGGGACAGGATGTTGCACATCAGAGCGGCATAGGCGATCAAAACGGGTCAGGTCCTGTGACTGCGGCGGGGACAGGCAAGACTCATCCAAAGTATGCGAGAATCGCGGTGGTGGGATCCGGCCCCGCAGGGCTCGCCGCAGCCGCTGACCTTGCCCGCCTGGGCCACGAGGTGGTCATCCTTGAAAAGGAAAAGGAACCCGGAGGGCTCCTTCGATACGGCATCGGCCCATACCGGCTGCCACGGGACATCCTCGACCGGGAGATCGCAGCCATCCAGCGGTTCGGCGTGGAGATACGAACATCCTCCCCTGTGGAACTCGCAAAGGATCTGCAGGAGCTCAAAAGGGAATTCGCGGCAATCCTCATGACCGTGGGATCCTGGAACGACCGAAGGCTCGGCGTGGAAGGCGAAGACCTCGAGGGCGTCCATGGGTGCATCGAATTCCTGTGGAAGCTCCACCGGGGAGAGGTGGAGGAATTCCGCGGCAGTTTCGCGGTCATCGGAGACGGGAATGCAGCCTATGATGCGGCCCGGTCCCTGGCCAGGCTCGGCGCAGACACGACGATCATCTCCTGGTTCCCGGAAGATCTGATCCCAGCCGATGCGGAAGAACAGGGGGCGGCCAGGGAAGAGGGCATTGCCCTGTTGGACCGGACCCAGGTGACGGCTTTCTTTAAGACGGAAGACGGGCGAATCGGTCTTCGTTGCGCTCGGACCAAGCCCGGAAAACCTGATGCCAAGGGAATCCCCTGGCCGGTCATCCTGCCTGGCGACCCTGGCTTCGACCTGCGTTTCGACAGGGTGATCGTGGCGATCGGCCAACAGGGGGAAGGGGCGCTGTTCGAGAAGAGGCACGGCGTCGAGACAACCCCTTTCGGGACCATCAAAGTGGATACTAAATGCCGCACCAGCATCCCTGGGGTGTACGCAGCAGGGGATGCTTCCAGCGGCCCTTCTTCGGTGGTTCATGCCATGGCATCGGGAAGGGAGGCAGCCCGCTCCATGCACAAAGATCTGACCGGGGTCGCTACGACCCTTCGGGGACCGGTCAGGCCTTCCGGCAGGGATTTTCCGCAGATCACCCCCGACATTCCAACCCTGGCCCGGGTGCGCATGCCCGAAAGGCAATCCGCGGCCAGAGGCGGCCTCCACGAGGAGGTCGCGCTGGGACTCGATGAAGCCCAGGCCTGTTCTGAAGCGGCCCGGTGTCTTCAATGCGGTGTATGTTCCGAGTGCCTGGAATGTGTCAAGGTGTGTGGCGCAGCCGAAGCCCTGGTCCACGACCAGGCAGCCTGCGATGTGCTGGAACATGCCGGGGTCGTGATCATCGCGGACCCTGCGGCGGCGCCCCCGGTCAAGGGGGAGGATGTCATCAGGGCCTACAGTACCAAGAATGCGGGCAACGATGTCTATAGCATGATGCTTCGTGGTTTCGCCGCGGCTGCGGAAGCTATGACCATCCTCGGTGGGAGCTCCCAGCGCATGAAGGGCCACGGGCTCTCTTTCACGCCTCCGGCACCCGATCTGTCCCGAGATCTTCGGTTGGGTGTCTTTCTATGCCGGTGTGACGACACCTTCGGCTGGCCTTCGGAATGGAGCGACTACGCAAGTGGGCTTGGGAGAATGCACGATGTCGTGCATTCGGAGGTTCTGCCCTCGGCGTGCCGCGAAGAAGGGACTGTGCAGATCCTCAGGGCCATCAGGGAAAAGGGGCTCACCCGCATCATGCTGGCTTCCTGTGTCTGCTGCCCCCTGGATTTCATCTGCAGTTCCTGTACGGATCAGCGCAGCCGACTCAAAGAGGCCCTGTTCAGAGGGACCGGGATCAGCCGGGCCATGGTGGAGACGTGCAACCTGAGGGGTGAAGCCCTCCGGTTCCTCCCAGAGGATCCTGTCCTCGCTTTCCAGAGATTCATGGGGTTGGTGGAACGGTCCATCGGAAGGACCCGAAAGCTCAAGGCCATGCCCTCTCCAGCAAGGCCCTACAATTTCACGACGGCGGTCATCGGCAATTCGGAAGCCGCTGCCCGAAGCGCCATGACCCTTGCTCAACTTGGACTGGACGTCTTCCTGCTGGGTTCTCCCAATGAACCCCTCTCGGAACCCCTTCACCATGAGAATATCCATAGTTTCCTGGGATCACGGATCAAGAGCCTCCGTGGAACCGTGGGCAATTTCCGTGTGACGCTCGAGGTGGACGGCCAGGAGCAAGTCCTCCAGGCGGGTGCGGTCATTCTCGGGGATAAGGCATGGCAGCGAATCCCTTACATTCCTCTTGACGCACTGCCTCCCCGCAAAGTGCAGGCCTCCATGCAGAAGGAGGGTGTCGTTGGAATTCCCTTTTTCATGCCCGGTGCCACCTCGGTGCCCGGACTCTTTCTGGCCAATCCGCCCGGTGTGCTCGTCTCCGACCGGGTGAAGGGGGCCGCCACCGCCATTGCCGCCGCATCGGTCATGCCCCGCAGTCCACGGAATAACAAGGGGTACACTGTGTCCGTCGACCAGACCCTCTGCCGCGGTTGCGGCCGGTGCATGCAGGTATGTCCTTATCAGGCGGTGAGCTTTCGAGCCAATGGCCTGGGCGGGTGGCATGCCATCGTGGATGAGGCTCTTTGCAAGGGATGCGGCAACTGCGTCACCTATTGCCCGTCCAGCGCAGTGGACAGCCCGTACCGAAACCGCCGCTACCTGGAGCAGATGATAGAAGAGATCCTGATATGACCGAAACGGATGTAAAGATAGTTCTTTTTTTGTGCAACTGGGCTCCCCATGCGGCGTTCCAGACCCTCCAGGACAACGGGTCGCATATCCCTGCCGAGGTCCGGATGGTGCGCATCCCCTGCACGGGCAGAGTCACCAAATCGCTCCTCTTCCGGGCATTTGAAATGGGGGCCGATGGAGTGGCTCTCGTGGGATGCCGCTCCGGTTCATGCCGCTACGGCAGTGGAACAAGCATCGCATCCCAGAACATCGAGGACACGCGGGGCATCATCGACCTCTTGGGCCTGGGTGACGGGCGGCTCAGACTGGCCACCTTCCTGCCCGAGGAATCGGCCCGCCTCCTGGATTTTCTCCAGACATTCGTTCAGGATGTGAAGTCGATGGGCCCCAGCCTGGTTTGTGCGGCATCGAGAGCGGTGCCGCCAGAGGATCCCCATCCTGTCTTGCGGGAGGCGGCAAGCACCGAGACCGATTCCATCCCCGGAGGCCGGGAGAATGTGACGGCCAAGATCGTGGCCATGCACGACATGTATGCATGCCAGGACTGCGGCAAGTGTTCTTCGGCCTGTCCGTTGACCCTTTCCGGCAAGGCTTTTTCTCCCAGAGCCCTCGCCAGTGCGGTCATCGCGGGAAACATGGATTCCCCCATCGTGGCAAGGGATGTCTGGTCCTGCCTCACCTGCGGCCTCTGCTACGACCGGTGTCCTTCTGCCGTGGAATTCCACGAATTTGTCCGTGAAATGCGGGAAGTCCTCCGGGATCAGGGAAATAGCGGCCACGAGTCCCATGATGGATTTTTCCAGTCCCTCATGCGAACCATGACCTCTCCAGACCTCCCGTTGCGCAAATGGAACTGGCTTCCCGAGAGCGTCCGCACGGATCCCGAGAGCAGAGTGCTTTTCTTCGGTGGCTGTGCTCCGTACTTCGACACTTTCTTCAAACACCACCTGGGAGTGAAGACACGGGACATTCTCGTGGACAGCCTTAAGCTTCTCAACTTCTTCGATGTATTTCCCGCCGTGCTCTCGGAAGAGAGGTGCTGCGGACACGATCTGCTCTGGACGGGAGACAGGAGAAGTTTTATGAAACTGGCCCGTTTGAACGCGGAGGCCTTCGAAAGGGCAGGGGTGGAGGAGATCATCACGGCGTGCCCCGAGTGCTACAGGACCCTGAGCCGCGACTATCCAAAACTTGGCGTCGAACTCCGTGCCACAGTGACCCACCTTTACGACTTCCTGGAGCAGGAAATCGACAAGGGGGCTGTGGGCTTCGACGAACTGGAACGGGCCATCACATTTCAGGACCCCTGCCGCCTCAGCCGCCTGGAGAACAGGGCGGACCTCCCCCGCAAGCTCATTGGCCGCCTGCGGCCCCTTGTCTTCCAGGAGATGCACGATCGAGGCGTTTCGGCGCTCTGCTGCGGGAACTGTGCTTGGACCGGATGCGACAGCCACAGCAAGTCTCTTCAGGTCAAGCGCCTTCAGCAGGCCAAGGCGACTGGGAGTGACCTCCTGGTAACCGCTTGTCCCAAGTGCCAGATCCACTTGCGGTGTGCCATGGAGGACCCCTTCTTGGGAGAGGAACTCGAAATGGAGCTGATGGACCTGGCGAGTGTGTTGGCCAGGACCATTCGGTGGGAATGAGGCTCCAGGTGAATGATGACCTTCAAGTCGATGAGAGAGACCGGAGACATGGAAGACCGAGATAACCGGGCCCAGGTGGGCGTTTTCGTCTGCCACTGTGGTCTGAACATAGCCCGGACGGTGGACTGCAGGAAAGTGGCGGATGCAGCTGCAACCCTGGATGATGTGGTCGTGGCCAGGGACGTGCCGTACGCATGTTCTGAACCTGGTCAGGAGAGCATCAAGGAGGAAATTCTCCAACGTGGTCTGGACAGGGTTGTCATCGCCTCCTGTTCGCCGAGGCTCCATGAGCCGACGTTTCGGCAGATGATGCAGGACGTGGGGCTGAACCCGTATCTCTTGGAGATGGCCAATATCCGGGAACACTGCAGCTGGGTTCACATGAACGACGGGGAAGCGGCCACTGACAAGGCCCTGGATCTGACCCGCATGGCCGTGGCCCGTGTCCGGCACTTGCAGCCACTCACTCCTGAGAGGCTCCCCCTGACCAAGAGAACCCTCATCATTGGTGGTGGCGTGGCCGGCATTCAGGCGGCCCTGGATTTGGCCGACAACGGCTACGACGTGGTGATGGTGGAAAAAAAGCCCTCCATTGGGGGCATCATGGCCCAACTGGACAAGACCTTTCCAACCATGGACTGCTCCATTTGAATTCTGGGGCCCAAAATGACGGATGTCGGTCGACATCCCCGCATCAAGCTGTACACGCTGAGTGAAGTCGTCGATGTGAAGGGCGCCGTGGGGAACTTCGACGTGAAGATCCTCAAGAAGGCCCGGTACGTGGACGAGAAGGAATGCACCGCGTGCGGCGACTGCGCCAAAGTCTGTCCTGTGGTGCGCCCTGATGAGTTCAACCTGGGCCTCTCCTCCCGAAAAGCGATCCATTCGCCCTTTCCACAAGCGGTTCCGTCGGCCTTCGTCATCAATGCCAAGGAATGCCTCGGCCACAACCCGGTGGTCTGCGCCAAGTGCGTTGAGGCCTGCGATAAGAAGTGCATCAATTTCCACATGTCTGATGAGGAAATTGTGGAGAGGGTCGGTTCCATCATCGTCGCAACGGGGATGACACCCTACGATCCCACGGAAATGGATGAATATGGCTACACCCGCTTCGAGAACGTATTGACCAGCCTTGAATTTGAGCGCCTCATCAATGCGGGCGGACCCACCAGGGGGGAATTGATCCGACCGACGGACAGGAGGCGCCCGAGGTCCATCGGGTTCGTCCAGTGTGTCGGATCGCGTTCGGCGAGGAAAGGAAGCGAGTACTGTTCCAACGTATGCTGCATGAATACCATCAAGAGCACTTTGGTCCTCAAGGAACATTACCCGGACATGGATGTGAAGGTCTTTTACATCGATATCCGCGCGTTCGGGAAAGGCTTCGAGGACCTGTACAAGCGGAGCAGGCGGCTCGGGGTTCACTATGTGCGTGGGCTGCCTGGAACCGTGGATGAAAATCCCGACAAGAGCCTCAGGGTTGCCGTGGAAAACGCCGCAACGGGGGCCCTGGAATACTACGTGCTCGACATGATGGTCCTGGCCATTGGTGTCCAGCCTTCGGCAACCACGCAGAAGCTCCAGGAGATGTTCGGCCTTCAGCTCAACCCGGACGGCTTCTTCCTCGAAGCTCATCCCAAACTCCAGCCGGTGGACGCCGCCACCCGCGGTGTGTTCTACGCAGGCTGTGCCGAGGGTCCCAAGGACATCAAGGAAAGCGTGACCCAGGCGTCAGCGGCCGCTGCCAGGGCCATACGGCTCATGCACCGGGGAGAGATCCTCACGGAGCCCATCACCTCCGAAGTCGATGCCGAACGCTGCAAGGCGTGCGGCAAGTGTGCTGAGGTCTGCCCTTACAATGCCATCACTGTGGATCCCAAGCGCAAGAAACCTGCAGTGGTGAACACAGCCGCGTGCGCGGGCTGCGGAACCTGCGCGGCGGAATGCGCCTTCGGTGCCATCACCATGAATCACTTCACGGACATCCAGATCCTTGACCAGGTCGATGCGCTCCTTTACGAGAGTCCCCAGGAGAAGATCCTGGCCTTCGCGTGCAACTGGTGCTCTTACGCGGGAGCCGATTATGCCGGGGTTTCAAGACTCCAGTATCCCCCCAATGTGCGGCTCATCCGAACCATGTGCTCGGGGCGGGTTGACGAGGATTTCATCTGGCGTGGTTTTCGCCTGGGCGCGCCTGTGGTCCTCGTGAGCGGATGCCACATGGGCGACTGCCATTACATCAATGCGAATCACTGGACCGAGAAGCGGATCGAAAAGGTCAGGAGGAAGATGGAAAAGCTGGGCATCCGCCCGGAGCGTCTCCAACTCGAATGGATCAGTGCTGCCGAGGGGGTTCGCTTCTCGCGCATCATGCGCGACCTGGAAGACCTGCGAAGGACGGTCACCCAGGAAGAGATTCGAAAGACCGTAAAAGTGCTCTCTAAAGGAAAAGACGAATGATTTGTGTTTGGTGAGGGCGCAAGGCCCCAAGCTGCGGTGAATGGCTTAGCCTGTCAGGAGTTGGTCAGGCCCCTTTTGCCCGTTTATACTGCGCATGGCACCATGCTTCTCGAACACCTGGTCGGTGCCCAGGCTCAAAGGCCTTTTCTTGACACTCTCTCAACGCCCCAACTGTCAGTGCATTGAAATACCACCCTTTCCCGACAACAAGTCTAAAAGGCGTCATAGTGAGTGAAATCACTGATTTCCCTGCGTTTTGGGGCACTGGTGCCTCTTGCCGGAAAACCCAGTGGGGTCATGGCCACCACCTCGTATCCTTCGGGAAGTCCCAGGATTTCCATGGCCTTTGCATGGTCGAATAGACCGATGACCACGGTACCCAGCCCAAGATCGTGAGCTGCGAGGCAGAGCGTCTGCATGGCGATGCCGAGATCGAAGAGGATCCAGTCTCCGAACTTTGTGGTCACCTTGTCTTTGTAATAGCCCGATCTGCGCGTCTTTCCGCAAAGAGCCAGAACAATCGGAGCTTCCACCATGGAACGGGTGGCAGGGTTGGGCTTGCCCAGGGTGTCCTGGAGCTTCCGCTTGATCTTCGGGTCCCGCACGACCACAATCTCCCAGCACTGGGTGTTCGCCCAGGACGGTGCCCACCGCACGGCTTCGAGCACCTGGTTCAGTAAATCGTCTGGGACCTCCCGGTCCGTGTAGTTCCGAATGCTTCGTCTCTCCTTGATGGCTGTCATGAGATCGCCCATACCTCTGGCTCCTTTTGCATGATAATCAAGAGATGTCTCGAAACCTCACCGGTTCAAGGCTTCGGTGCAGTCATGATGTTGCGCCCCAAGAGCGGCAGGAAGTCCACCCAGTTCCAGGGTGGTGATCGAGGGTCCACCTCGCGAGCGGGCCATGGCCAACCCTGCGGCAGGGGGCACTGTATGGTGATTTTCTCCCTGATGGTCGGGTGGGTCAGCGTGACCTCCCTGGCAAACAAGGCGACTTGCTTCTGAGGCAAAGGGGATGAAGCCCCATACCGCAAGTCGCCAACGATGGGACAACCAATGTGCGCCAACTGAAGCCGTATCTGGTGGTGCTTTCCCGTTTCCAGCCGAACCTCGACGAGGCTTCTGCAAGCCTGTGACTCCAGTACCCGGTAACGGAGCCTCGCTTCTTGACTCATAGCTGTGGGGACGTCGACTACCCGACTCGATCGGCCTTCCAGCCTCTCCAGGTGGTTGACAAGGCGCCCCGAACGTTCCCCCGGGATGCCCTCAACCACGGCGAGGTAAGTCTTCGCCATGGTGTTCTCGCGGAACTGGCGGCTCACCCTGTTCGCTGCCTTGGAGGTGCGGCAGAAGAGCGTTACGCCGGCCACCGGTCGATCCAGTCTGTGCACCAGCGCCAGGAATACCTTCCCCGGCTTGCCATACTCCTCCTTGATCCAGAGTTTGCCAAGGTCCAGGAGGGAGACTTCCCCCGTCTGATCTCCTTGAACGAGCAGTCCCGCTGGTTTATACAGGACAAGGAGATGGTTGTCCACGTACAGCAGGGGCCAGGAAGGATGGAGGAAGACCTTCTCCATGTGCAATTGTTTCCCCCCAGGGTCATGAAAGTGCGCCGGCGTCACGGAGGGGATCACGGACACCTGATGATGCAGTGCGGCATCAGGGTGTCTATGAGCAACACGAGCTTCTGCGGCGGGTCGAGGCATGAGAAAGAGAAATCACGGTTCGTCCTGGCAACATGGTTCACCGGACCCTCGAAGCCTGGAGAAGATCCTGGTGGGATGCGGCATCAGCCTCTCCCCGGAGCAGCTTCGACAGCTTTGGATCTACCATCATCTCCTGCGTGAGCACAACCCCGAATTGAATCTCACTCGAATCCACAGCTTTGAAGCCATGGCGTTGAAACTATACGCCGATTCCCTGCTCCCTGGCCGATTGATCGAACTCCCGTCGCCTCTGATGGACCTGGGAACGGGTCCAGGCATGCCCGGAATCCCCCTCAAAATTGCCAACCCCGGAGTGGAAGTGCTCCTGGCGGAGGCGCGATCGAAAAGGGTCGCGTTCTTGGGTGTGGTTCTCGAAGAACTTGGGGTCACGGGCATTCGCGTCATAGGAAAGGCTGTCAACGAGCGCTTCGAGGAGCCAGTTCGGGGGGTCATCACCCGTGCCGTGGGAACCATGGCGGAAACGGCGGCCCGGGTGAGAAATTGTCTGGTCCGCGGAGGAAAGCTCATTTTCATGAAAGGACCCGAGTGCGACGGAGAAATCCAGGACATGATTCGCCATTTTGGAAAGGAGTATGTGCTGGAGCACGACATTCACTATCGCATCGGGAAGACGTCTCACAGGCGTCGCCTCGTGGCTTTTGAGCGAACGGGCCAGACCATGCATATGTTGAGGGAAACGGCAATGAGGCGGCATGCGGTGCGAAGAATTGAGAGTGAGCACAATGAGGTCTTCAAGGATCTGAAGAGACTGCTCACGGTGAGGGGGATCAGGAAGCGACAGAACGCGCTGATTTCGGGACCCAAGCAGGTTGGGGAAACGTTGAGGGACTTAGCCGGAATGTGCCTCGCCTGGGTCAGCGCCGGTGATGCAGATCCACCTCCACCTGGATCACCGGAGAACCTACAGTGGATTCAGCTGGCGCCGCCCCTTTTTCAGATCCTTGACGTATTCGGCACCCATCGTCCCCTGCTCCTGGTGGGGATTCCGGAGATTGACGCATGGGATGCAGGGAAGGGTCTTCCTGAGGGTTGCACCGTCTTCGTGCCTTTTCAGGATCCCGAGAACGTGGGCGCTGTCGTCCGCTCGGCGGTGGCCTTTGGCGTGAACCAGCTCATTCTCCTGGAGGAGAGCGCCCACCCCTATCACCCGAAAGCCATGAGGGCCTCGGGAGGCGCCGTGTTGCGCGCAAAGTTTCTGGAAGGGCCTTCAATCCATGGATTACCCGCTCACCTGCCGATCTTTGCCCTTTCGAGTGAAGGGACCGACATTGCCCGGTTCGCGTTCCCCGAGCGATTTGGGCTCCTGCCTGGGATCGAGGGACCAGGTCTGCCTCCCCGCTGGAAACACACCGCCATCGGGATCCCCATTCAGAGGGAGGTGGAGTCTCTCAACGCCGCCACGGCCACCGCCGTTGCCCTTTACGTGTGGAGCCGATCTCTGAGGGTCCTCCCAGAACCCGGCAAGTGAATGCCCAAGGACTGGGGTTGGTCATCTCACGCTTTTGGTATTTTTGAAAAATACAGGTTTGCCGCCCGCTGGAGATTGTTCTTGTTGATCTCGAAAGTTCCCCCCTCATATGCACTGATGGATGCAAGAATATTGAGGAGGTCCAGCGGGTAACAGGCCCTAAGCTCCTTCCTGCCGGACTGGGCAACGCACAGCCTCCTGACATATTCCAACAACTCGGAATCACATGATAAATTCCTCTCCTGGAGGAGCCTGCGAAAGATCTTGTCGAATTCGGCGGGCTCGACGGACTCCACGTGCACCTTGTTTCGAAGGCGCCTGAAGAAGGCATCGTCGCCCAGTTTGCTCGGATCCAGGTTGGTGGCAAAGACGACCATGAGTTCGAACGGGATCTGAAACTTGACGCCATGGCTGAGGGTGAGATAGTCCACGTGGCGGTCCAGGGGGACGATCCAGCGGTTCAGGAGATGATGGGGGGAAATGATCTGGTGTCCGAAATCGTCAATGAAAAAGATGCCGTTGTTGGCTTTCATCTGCGGGGGGGCCACATAGGTCCCGGTGAGCTCATCGCGCCTCAATTCAAGCATTCCCATGTCCAGTTCACCGCCGACGGTGATGCAGGGGCGGCGGCACGGTACCCAGCGCGGGTCTAAAGCCCCGGGCACATCGTCCACCCTCTCGTGAACGGTGGGATCGTAAACGAGGATAATCTGGGTATCCACCTCAATGGCATAGGGGATGACAATCGTGTCCTGGTAGATTCTCGTGAGCCTTGAAGCAATGCTGGTTTTCCCGTTGCCGGTGGGCCCATAGAGGAAGAGGGACGTCTGGGACATGATGGCTGGCCCAAGGTAATCCAGAAACCGGTCGGTCAGGACCAGGTCGGAAAGGGCTTTGCGCAGAAGGCGTCGGTTGACCGGGACGCGGGCTGGTTGAGCCTTGACGGCGGCCGAATAGCTTTGCAGGGAAACGGGGGCCGGCCCAATGTAATGGCTCAGGGCGAGGCGTTTCTCCGCCATGTCTCGTCCGGTTTCGGTCAAGGTGAAGAAATAGTTGTTCCCCACCATGCCGGTGACCTCAAAGAGGTGCTGCTGGCGTAACTTCTGGAACAGGGCACTCATGAGGGGAAAGGAGAGCTTGAGCGCATGGCTCAGGGATTGAAGGTCGCTTTGCCCCTTCAAGTACAGCCGTCGCAGCATGATGTCTGCTGCCAGGGAGTCCGGAATGTCCAGCTTCTGGAGTTCAACGGGTGCCTCTGGCAGAAAAACCGGTTGAACCGGTTCAGGACGTTCCGTTTTCATATTTTCCATATCTCTTATGTACGGCTCTTTCATGGACGACTGCTCCGACCATTGGGTCATGTTCAAGCCGGATGGTATTCCTCCTCCCTGTGTCCCTCCTGCCAGTTGGGGGGATTGCCAAGGATACGCCCTTTCCTCGATGGGAGAGGTCGGGTGAGGGTGAGATGTACGATCGGGCTCCTCTTTTCACTCCATGAGTCCGTGAATCGCTCAAATGGGACGATGGGTAAAAAGGCCCCTCTCACAGATGAGATGTCCGTGAGATCTCACCCGTCCGCAGGCTGCGGGCAACTGAGCCTTGCTTGCCGGTAGGCCTTGATTCTTGCAATCAGCAGAGGCAGGAATTCGTGACAGTCTGCCACGATGCCGATATCAACCTGCTGAAAAACAGGGGATTTGGGATCGTTGTTGATTGCCGCCATCAACTTTGCGCCGATGACGCCCACCATGTGCTGCTGTTCTCCGGATAGGCCGACGCCAATGTATGCCTCCGGACTCACCATCTTGCCACTCTGTCCGATCATGGTGTCCAACGGGGCCCAACCCGCGTCAACCACAGGCCGCGTGCATCCGATGGCCGCATCAAGAGTCTCCGCAAACTCCCTCAGAGTCTCCCATCCCTCTGGACTGCCCATTCCAGCTCCTCCTGCCACGATCACCCGTGCATCCTCCAGCCGAATTCCCAATACTGCTTCCCTGACAATTTCCAGGGTCCTGACTGGCAGGTCTGCTCTTGAGGGCACCTCAACTCGAACAATTTCTCCCACGCGACGCTCATCCCGCTCCGGCGTCCTGAAAACGCCCCGGGAAACCGTTGCCATCTGAGGCCGCTTTTCCGGGCACACAATGGACATCAAACCACCGTAGGCAGGGACCTGTTGCTCCAGATTCCTGTTTTGGTCGAGGCGCAGTCCGGTGCAGTGGGCCGCAAGGCCTGTGGTCAAGCGGGCCGCCACGAGTGGAGCCAGTTCGCGCCCCATGAAGGTCGAGCCCAGCAGGATGATTTCCGGCCTGTATTCTTGAGCCAATGCGCAAATGATATCCGTGTACAAAGCGGGCTGATAGAGCTCAAGAGCTGGCCCCTCCCCAAGAAACACCCGTTCGGCGCCAGCGGCGATGAGCTCGCCGGGTGCCTCACCGGTATCGTGCCCAAGAAGCACGGCTTCACACGCCACGCCGAGATCGCCAGCCAATTCCCTTGCCTTTCCGAGAAGCTGCAGGGACACGACTTCCAGCGTACAGTCGTTCAGCTCGGCAATCACCCACACCGGACCCAAGTGTCTAGAGTTCACGACAGCCCCTTACAAACATTGGTTTGGGAATTCCTGCCACCCAATTAGAGGACACCCACCTCAGCAAGGTGTGAGACGAACTGGTCGGCTTTGTCCTCCAGAGTCCCTTGAAGGATATTGGCAT
Organism: uncultured Syntrophobacteraceae bacterium; assembly: GCA_964623165.1. Classification (GTDB taxonomy): domain Bacteria; phylum Desulfobacterota; class Syntrophobacteria; order Syntrophobacterales; family Syntrophobacteraceae; genus JAAYUJ01. The sequence continues at coordinate 14,348 of CAZURN010000007.1, read as the reverse complement.
TTCTTCTGTTTTCCACTGGGGTCATTTCAGAAACCATGGTCGGGGATCCAGCGGCTCCAACAGTCTCTGGCACGACTCCCAGCGCGGCCAGATCCCACTGTTCGATGCTCTTCTTGCGAGCCTTCAGGATTCCTGAAAAGCTCAATGCCCGCGGGTGGTTCAGGTCCCTGGTGACAGTGAACAAGGCAGGCAGACGAACCTCGACCCTGCGGTACCCGTTCTGCCAGGCTGCCCGGACTCGCCAGACGTCACCCTCACAAGCTTCAAATGCCTGGATCATGGTCACCACAGGAATCCCAAGGAAGGTGGCAATCTGGGGACCCACCCACTCCGTGGCACCGTCGCTGCTTGCCATGCCGCACAAAACCAGGTCGAAACGGCCGGTCCTTCCTATGCCCTTGGCGAGAGTGAAGGCCGTCGCAAGAGCATCCGCAGCCGCAAAAGCCCGGTCGGAGAGCAGTATTCCCCGGTCGGCGCCAAGGGCCATGCATTCCTTGACGACGCTGTCGGCGGGAGGCGGTCCCATGCTGATGACCGTCACAGATGCCCCGGAAGATTCCTTCATTTGAAGGGCGGCTTCCAACGCGTGCTTGTCGAGAGAGTTCATGACGAGGGGAACCTGGCAGCGCATGAGAGTCTTGGTTGCGGGGTCGATGCTGATCCTGCAGATTTCTTTGGGATCTGGAACGGCCTTCACGCACACAACAACATTCATGGCAACCTCTCTGTGGTCAAGAGACGGCATTGGAAGTGGGGTCGCCTCGGGGAGGAACGGCTACCCCAAAGTCCAACGGGCAATGATGACCTTCATGATGTCACTGGTGCCGGCGGAGGGGCCAAGCACAAAAGCGTCACGGAGATATCGGCTCACGGCATACTCTTCCATGCAACCATAACCGCCATGGATGTCAACGGCCATTTTTGCGGCCTTCTGAGCAGCCTCCGTCGTGAAGTATTTGGCCACGGCAAATTCATTGCTGCTCATCTCGCCGCGGTCCTGCATCGCGGCCGCACGGTATGCGAGGAGTCGCCCCGCCTCCAGATCGATGCGCATTTCTGCCAGCTTGTTCTGAATGGTCTGAAGATTGCTGATCGGCTTCCCGTAGAGAACCCGTTCCTTGGAGAACTTGATGGACGCCTCCAGGCAAGCGGCATGAAGCCCAAGAGCGCACCCCACCATGCCGCCCCGTCCGACGTCGCCAATGGCCGACATGGTGACCCTTAGGCCCTTGCCCTCCTGGCCCAGCAGACTGTCTGCGGTCACCCTGCATTTTTCCAGGCTGAGTTCCCCCGTGTTGCAGCCTTTCATCCCCACTTTATTCTCTTCATGGGTCGCCTTGAATCCCTCGGTGCCCTTCTCGACGATGAAGGCTGAAAAGGCCTTGGGATCGTTCTCGTCCTTGGCGAGAACCGTCAGGGTGTCGGCGATGTGGGCATTGGTGATGAAACACTTGCGCCCCGTGATGACAAAGCTGTCTCCGTCCTTGGAATATGTGGTTCTGCCTCCGGTTGGATCAGACCCGCCGGTGGGTTCCGTCACAGCCACCGATGCGAGCCGCTCTCCGGTCGCCAGCAGGGGGAGGAATTTCTTCTTCTGCGCTTCGGTACCAAAGCGAACGATGGGATCAATCCCAAGGGCGAACACCTGAAGCATCATGGCCGTGGCGACGGAAACGCGGCTGATCTCCTCGAGCGCGATCATCCTGGCGACAAAGCCGAGTCCCAGTCCGCCGTGTTCCTCGGGTATGGTGATCGCCAGCATTTCTGCTTCTGCCAACGCCTTGATCAAATCCGGGGGTACCTTGCCGGTCCGTTCCATTTCCGACACAAAGGGTGCCACTCGATTCTCGGCAAATTCCCTGGCCGCTTTTCTGAACATTTCCTGCTCATCGGTGAATGTGAAATCGATCATGGCATCCTCCTTCTGGTCTCTCGTGTGCGATTCGTTCCGGAAAGAAGTTCGTGGCAGACGTCGAATCCAAGCCGATTCAATTTCCTCAATAGAAAGTCTGCCGACAATGTCCACAATGGTCACGCTGGCAACTGCCTGTTGGAAACTGTCTTGACAGCATTAAGATATCCTAGAAGAATATTGATAATATTTCCAATGATATTCCTGCTCGTGATATAAGATGGGCGAACCCGTACATCGAACACAGGACAGGATAATCCTATGAGTCCCGCAGAGAGAGTTCAATCGAAACTGCACCTACGGTTAATGGTGGGTCTTCCTGCATTGCTGTCTCTGTATATGTTCATTTCCGGGTGGGCTGCACAAACCCCGGTTTTCCAGTCTTTTTTTTCCGGGGAACTCACCATGGATGTCTTCCGTAAGGTGAGCTTTGGGTGGATGGTGTTCATGGTGCTCCTCGCCTTCATCGGGAATCTGGGGGCAGGGGTTCTCATCAGCCGGCACATCAATCGATTCATTCTCAAGCTGGAGTCGTCCCTGCGCCTCGAGAAGCCTTCCCGCCCCCTCATCGAGGCGACGGACGAAATCGAGGCCCTGGGGATTGTGGTGGACGAGGTCACCACCACCCTGAGCAAGTTCGTCAATGACAATTATATCATCGAGAACCTGCCCGAAGCAGTCATCACCGTCGACTCAACCCTGCGCATTGTCCGGCTCAACGGTAATGCTGCCAGGTTGTTGGGGGTCGATGCAAACGAGGCCATGGGCCGAAACTTGTCCGATTTTGTCCCCAGGAACCAGGTGAACATGGCTTTGTTCGACATGGTCGACTATGGACTCAAGACGGGCCATTTCCCCTTGAAACTCGTTGCCCTGCAAATTGGGCAAAAGCGGATGCAGGAAGCCTGGGTGGAGATCCATCCCCTGAAGGGGAGGACGTCCCCCAGTGGCGAAGGTTATGTCTCCATCAGCATCAAGGACAAGGGGAGCATCCTCGCCGTGAAGAACCAGATCCAGAAGATCGAACGACTGGCCGCCGTGGGAAGTCTGGCGTCCACGATGGCCCACGAGGTACGGAATCCCCTGGGAGCCATCATGACTTTCACTGAACTGCTGCGTGAGGAGATTCCAGCGGGGGACTCGAAAAAGCTGCGGTACACGGAACAAATCCTGACCCAAATCGGTCGCCTGAACGAACTCATCGAAAACATCCTCGCGTTTTCCAGGGATTCCATTACCAGCGTGAAGGAGTTCAACGTCCAGGAATTGCTTGCGGATACGGTTCAGCTGGTCAAGGGCAAGTTCAGCAAATCCTCCGTGACGGTTCACGAAGAATACGACCCTGGCCTGCCTTTGTTGAAGGGGGATCCGGAAAGACTCTCCCAGGCGTTTCTCAATATGATCATCAATGCATTCGAAGCGTGCGGAGAGGACGGAACCGTCAGTGTTACCGCAAGTTTCGAGTCTGAAGGCATGAAGGATGGGGGAGCCGTGTGCATTGGAATCTCGGATACAGGAAAAGGGATTCCACAGGAAGTCCTGAACAAGGTCCTGGACCCGTTTTTTACGACCAAACCCAATGGGACCGGCCTGGGGCTGGCCATTTCCCATAACATCGTGACTGCCCACGGCGGAAGGATTGAGGTGTGGAGTGAAGTGGGAAAGGGAACCAGGTTCCAGATCCTCTTGCCACGGGATCACCTCTTCCTTGAGAGGCGGAGTGAAGACGAATGGAGTTTTGTAGGACATGCCTGAACGAATTCTAGTGGTTGACGATGATCCTGGGATGCAGGCCGCTCTCCAGGAGGTGCTCAACAAGAGGGGGTACGAAGGCGACGCCGCGTTTTCTGCAGAGGAAGCCCTGCAGAAAGTGGCCCGCACCTCCTATGATCTCATCCTCCTCGATGTGAGGCTGCCGGGGATTTCCGGAATCGAGGCCATTCCGCGGATCATCAACTCCGGAGACCAGGGCGATATCATCATGATGACCGCCCACGGGTCCAAGGAAATGGCCCTGGAAGCCATCGCCAAGGGGGCCTACGATTATTTCACCAAGCCGTTCAACCTAAAGGAGATGGACATCGTCATCAAGAGAGCCATCGAGAGGAGGCGGCTGAAGGTGGAAGTGGAGCGGCTGAAGAGCACGCTCCAGAAAGAGGACGGCATCATCCACAGGATTGTGGGCAACAGCCAGGAAATCAAGCACGTGAAGGCCATGATCCAGCGGATCGCTCCCCTGGAAACCACCGTGCTCATCACTGGCGAAAGCGGCACGGGCAAGGAACTGGTGGCCGACCTCATCCATTCCTTGAGTCCGAGGGCAACGGGTCCCTTCATCAAGATCAACTGTGCCTCCATCCCTGAAAACCTACTTGAGAGCGAACTGTGCGGGCACGAGAAAGGGGCGTTCACGGGGGCGGTCACCATGAAGGAGGGAAAATTCGAACTCGCCCACCGCGGGACCATCCTCATGGACGAGATTGGCGAGATGCCCTACGCACTGCAGGCCAAACTCCTCCGGCTCGTGGAGCAGAAGCAGTTCGAGCGGCTTGGCGGCAAGAAGCCCATCTCGGTGGACGTGCGGATCATCGCTGCGACCAACCAGGATCTCTCGGCCCTCATCAAGGGGAAGCAATTTCGGGAGGACCTGTATTATCGCCTGAACGTGGCGACGGTGCACATTCCTCCCCTGAGGGAGCGAAAGGATGACCTCCCGATTCTCATTGATCATTTCCTCCGGGAGATCAACGTGAAGCTCGGCACCCACGTCACCTCCGTTTCGAGGGAGGGGATGGAGTTCCTCTTGAGCCACAATTGGCCGGGAAATATCCGGGAACTCGCCAATCTTCTGGAGAGGGCCGTGATCCTTTGCTCCGGGAAGACACTCTCCGGTGAAGAAGCGCGAATGGCCTTCCAGAAGTCACCGCGGATCAGCGATACCCCAGACAGGGAAGCCGCGATCTCACTGGGGGAGACCCTCGATGAAATCGAAAAGTCGCTCATCATAAACGCATTGAGGAAGAACAGGGGCAGGCAGTGCGATGCCGCACGCGACCTAGGCCTCAACCCCAAGAATCTCTGGAAGAAGATACGGAAACACCAGATCGAAAAGGTCGTGGACGTCGATGAACCGGTTGAATGACCTCTGTTTCCAAAGCTGATCGGCTTGTTGCCTCCCTCGTCCCTCCCCCCAAGGGAGGGGAATTCTTGGGATGTGTCCCTCCCTCTCATCCTGAATCCGGCGTTTGCCGGGGTGGCGCGTGGACCTCGCTGCAACGTCCCCGGTCCAGTGTTCATTTCCGGGTTATGGATCAGGCCCGTAATGCCGACTTAATCAAAAATCGATCCATTGCGTGCCTGCTCAACACAGGCAACAGCCCTGTCTACCAAAAGTAGAAAAGGGACTGTCATTCCCTGACGTCGTGGATATCTGTAGATCGTGTCCTAGCGGGGTGTCGTGGGAAATCGCAGGAATCGAGTCTACCCAAAGTAGAACAAAGGCATCGAGTTGAGGCCGAAGCCGTTCCAGTCGTCATCCTTCCACCGGTCCCGCTTCCTTGTCCAACAAGCGCACAAGGTCACGGGTTTCTGACCAAAAAACCGCAGATCCTGAATGGCATGGACCTTGTATCACTGGCTGCAACAGAGGACCAATGCGTCCCTGGCGATGCCAGGGGCTGAGACTTCCCCGGAAGGGTTGAGAAGGAGAGACCTACATGTTGGAATTGATCAAGAAATTCCTCACCGAAGATGAAGGTGCAAGCATGGCCGAGTATGCGATTCTGCTCGCCGTGATCACTGCCGCCCTTGTGGGGATTCTTCACACGTACACGAATTCCATGGCGGATATCTTCAACTACATTTCCAACACATTGCATACTGCGCTCCAGGGCAGCACCGGGTCATAGAGAAGGATACCTCTAGGGATTGCGGTCCCCATCCTCGGCCTTCCTGTTGAGTGAGTTGCGACGCCATGGCAGACCGAGCGGGGTGGCTAAAGCAGGTGAGCAGAAGAATGCAGAGGCATGTGTAATGGGTCCTGCCATGGTGAAGCTCACGGCAGGTCAGGCTTTCAGACGGTTTGGCAGGTGGCGGGTGCCTGCGGGCACCCGATTCTGGGCATTGTTTTCTCATGGACCACGAACCGGATGAATTCCATCAAACGAGGAAACCGCTGATGATTGACGTAACCATGACTGCTTTCGTGATGGGCTTTGTATTGGGAATACTCCTGGTGGTTCTGTGTCCGCAGATCTCCGCCAATGTCTTCGGCATGTTCGATCGCGGAAACTGATCTCATCAGGAACCCTCTCTATGCCCTGGAGATCCCGAGAGAAGGGGAATCGGCAGGCTCACATGCCTGCACTTTCTCATGACGCTCCGGGATGCACCCCTCAGCCCTTGTTTCTGCCAAAATAGCCGGATGCCCACCTTTTCTCTCCCGATTCCATCATTGAACTCCCCCTGAAACTCTGGTCCAGCCCTGCCGGTTCCCAGGCATGGGAACGAGGGTCACGATTTGATGCGGGCTTGCGGTGGTTCTTCATATCCCCGCCTGGAAGAAGAAGACTTCGAGGCATCCTTCCAGGATTCCCTCATGTGCCAGTCTTTGCATGTGTGTGATCAAAACCCCCGTGTGGCCAATCAGTTCCCTCTGAGCGAGAATCTCCCAGCAATGAAAACCAGCATCCACCGGATTCCTCTCCCATGATGGGTGGCATGAGGGGAGGGAGAAATGGAACGCGTCACTCGGCCCTAGGTGCAGGACGCTGGTGGGCGGCGAGATATTTCTTTGACTTTTCAACCTTCATGCGATAGCGTGAGTGGGGCTTGTCAGGCACTCAACGTCGAGCCTGCCGCTCGTAACTTCCTGAGATTCCCGAGAACTGAGGTGCTTTGCGATGCTCTATGTGGCGTTCGGCGTAGGAGTGCTGTTGGGGGTGTTTCTGGGCATTCTGGTCGCGGGCTTGTGCAGAATGGCCTCGGAACGTAACCGGTCATCTGTCGGGGATCCATATTTCAGTGACGGACTCAGCCCGCAAGTCGGCGGAATGGACAGTGCCGGAGACAGACTCTTCCGGTGACCCGCATCTGTCGCATCCGATTCCGTCTTTTGGTCGTATAGGCTCCACTCGGGAGCGCTCGCTTCCACCGTGTGGTTCGCACAGGCAAGTGCCCGAGCTACCATCCCCCCCGCCCGCAGGTTCATGATCTGATCAACCCGTAGCAACCTGCTCACGTCTGCCAATCACGTGGCTAAGATGAGGAAAAAGCTCAACGCGTGGATGTTTACCTTCCCATAATCCTCAGCATCTTCCTCATCATATGCGCCTGTTTTGACATCCTGTACCGAAGAATCCCCAACTGGCTGACCTATCCGGCCGCCATCGCGGCGTTGCTCGTCCATTTCCTGGCAGGGGGGATGACTGGGCTGGCTTTTTCCCTCGCTGGACTGGGCGTCGGCATGGCCTTGCTGATGCCTCTCTACGTGATGAAGGGCATGGGGGCAGGGGATGTGAAACTCTTGGGTGTGGTGGGCGCGTGCCTCGGTCCCAAACAGGTTCTTAACGCATTCATCGGGACAAGTCTGGCAGGTGGTGTTTATGCGCTGATTTTGCTTGCATTTCACCCGCATCGACTTGTAATATTTCTGAAAAATTGCTTTTCGGCATGCATTCGCCTTGGAAAGGTTTTGGTGCATGGCAGAAATCAATTGGCTATCTCACCAGAATCAAAGGAGAAAAAGCCACTTGAAGGCACGCGGCTCAAGGTGTGTTATGCCGTTGCGATTGCGTTGGGCACCATTGGTTCCATGCTTTGGGATCGGGCGGGATGTGCCGGCTTGTCCGAGACGATCCTGCATTTGAAGAGCAGGCTGTTGTAGGGGGGAGAGGGAAGGGGAGCTATGGGCAAATTCAAAGCGGTCATTGCGTTCCTTTTGGCGGTGGTGGTCGCCCTGGTGGCCACGTCCATCATTTACCGATGGGTTCAGAGCAAGACGGCGGCGCCGACATCCACCACGGTGAAGGAGGAGAAGGGGGTCAAGGTGATCCTTGCGGCTCATGACCTGCCCAAGGGCACCAAACTCGCGGCCGGGGACCTCAAGGCGGTGACTCTCCCCGAGCAGGCGATCCCGGCGTCCCATTTCACTGATCCGGCGGCCATCCAGGGACGCGTGCTCATCGCGCAGGTGAGGGAGAACGAACCCATCATCGAATCGAAGCTGGCTCCCGTGAGCGTCACGACGGGGGGGGTTTCCGCGGTGGTGACCCCGGGCAAGCGGGCCATTGCCGTGCCGGGGGACAAGGTCATCGGCCTGGCCGGTTTCATCCAGCCGGGAAACAGGGTGGACGTTTTGGTCACCCTCAAGAGCCCTGGAAGCGAAAACTTCATCACCAAGGTCGTCCTCGAGAATATCCTGGTCCTGGCGACGGGAACACAAACCATGAGCCTCTTCGACGGGAAGCCCGGGCCTGTGGACGTCTTCACCCTGGAAGTCTCCCCGGATGAAGCCGAGAGGCTTTCCCTCGCCGCGAGCCAGGGAAAGCTCCATTTCGCTCTGAGGAACTTCACCGACGAGGCGGATGTGACCACCATGGGGATCACCGTTTCGGAGATCCTCGACGCTTACAGGCCAAGGATGCAGCTGGTCAAGGAACCGGTGGTGAAGCCCTCGCCGGAGCTGAAGGAACAAAAGAGGCGAACCTTCGAGGTCCAGACCATACGAGGGACCAATGTGACCTCGCAGGCGTTTTAGGCGCCGAAGTGGTCGTGCAGTTGAGAGCATTGTGTGCTTTGTTGTAACGGGCGCAAGGCTCTAGGCTACTGGGGGGCAGGGGCGCGCGATGGTACCTAGCCCCTTGTGGGCGTTATGAGGGGCTTTTGGTCAGCATGGCGTCGGGAGTTCCTGCGCCGTCTTGAAATGAGGGAAAGAGAGGCCTGGATCCAGGGGCGCTGTCGGGCGAAGCCATGGACCGGACAGGGGGATTCGGACCTTAAGAACGAATGGGAGGCAACCTTACGGTCATTGAAGAGAAAGCTTAACAGGGGGTTGTCCGGGCCCACGGGTCTTGCGAAGGGGCTGGCAATTTGGAAGAAGGCCCGGGTTTCCGGAAGAGGAAAGGGGGGTTCTCGTGTGTGACCGAACCAGTTCCAGGCGAAGCACTGTTGTTGTTTTGTCGCTGTGTGCGCTTGCATTCTTCTGTGTTTCCGAATGCTGGGCGGCGGGCAGTGCACAGAAGGTGGTCTCCAGCAAGGCCACTCAAAAGATCAACGTGGAAGTGGGAAAATCCGTCGTTGTCCAGACGTCTCAGCCCGTGTCCAGGGTATCCATCGCGGCGCCCAACGTTGCCGACTTCATCCTCCTCACACCCAACCAGATCTACGTCACGGGGAAAGGTCCCGGAGTGACCAACATGACGCTCTGGGGAGCCGACGACAGGATCTCGGCCATCTACGACGTGGAATCCCTGCCCGATGTCTCCAGGATCATGAGCAAGCTGCAGCAGGTGCTTCCCGAGGAGAAGAACATCCGCGTCCACGCCACCCACGATTCGGTGACGCTCACGGGGAAGGTGAGCAGCACTGCCAGTGCGGCCCATGCGCTGGCCGTCGCCGAAGCCTTCAACACCAGCAAGGACCAGAAGATCATCAACCTCCTGGAGGTGGGCGGGGTCCAGCAGGTGATGCTTGAGGTGAGGGTCGCGGAGATGTCGCGGGCCCTGGGCCGGCGCCTCGGGATCAACTTCGTTGCAGGCAGCAATGGAAGCATCGGCACAAGCCTCATCGGCAACCTTGGATCCGTCGACACGTTCACCGGTAGTGGGGCCGCGGGAAACCTGGAGCTCAATTTCTCCCAGGCCGTGAACACCCTGTTTCACATCGCGGGGGGTGACTGGACCTTTACGCAATTCATGGACGCCATGAAGGAAGAAGGATTGGTCAAGGTCCTCGCCGAGCCAAATCTCATCACCTTGACAGGGCAGGAAGCGACATTCCTTGCCGGAGGTGAGTTTCCCGTGCCGGTACCCCAGGGCTTGGGGACTGTCGGGATCGAATACAAGAAATTCGGGGTGGCCCTCTCTTTCACGCCGACAGTGTTGAGCGACCGCAAGATCAACATCAAGGTTCAGCCGGAAGTTTCCGAACTTGATACCAGTACGGGAACCACTATCCAGGGGACTTCGGTTCCGGGCATCACCACGAGGAGTGTCACAACGACGATCGAGCTGGCAGATGGCCAAAGCTTTGCCATTGCCGGACTCCTCAAGGACACGGTAAGAGAGACAGTCTCCAAATTTCCGTTTCTTGGGGAAATCCCGATTCTCGGGGCCATGTTCAGGAGCACCTCATACCAGAGAAACGAGACGGAGCTCGTGGTGATCGTGACACCGCACCTAGTGAAACCCCTGGACATGGCGAGGCAGAAGCTGCCGACCGATGACTACATCGATCCGACCGATGCGGAGTTCTACCTGTTGGGCCTTTTGAAGGGCCGCACACCGGCTGCGCCCCGGTCCCCCATGGGACTGAAAGGAAGAACCGAGGGGGAATTCGGTCACGCAGTGCCCAGGTATTGATCGCGGGCATCGGGAACGTCTGTTGAGCCATGGCCGTCCATTGCCTTATCGCCGATGGCGAGCAAGCAGCATGATTTCGCGTTTTGAGCTGACACGATCCACGAGAGGAGGGAGGTACATGAATGTAAGGTTGATGATCCTGGTGCCCGTGATGCTGCTTCTGCTCTGTTCTCCGGCCCTGGCGGATTCCTATGGCACCTATTTCCCGTGTTTCCCCTGTTATGGCGACCAGCAAAAGGACACCTTCGGCGATGCATTCCGGATGGCCAGGGATAGCCAGATCCTCAATCCCGATGCCGCCTCCAACCTGGATCCTGTGGTGGGGCTTGAAGGCCAGGCTGCCAAGAAGGTCCACGACAACTACATCGACGGGTTCGGCAAGAAACAGGGTAGCGGTGGCCGCGGCGGAACCGTGGGCTTTGTTCCCCTGCTCACCGGTGGGCTGGGCCAGTAATAATCTCAGTGTTCCTGTTTTCTGGCTGGCTGCAGTGCAAGGGCCCTGATGATGGTGACAGGCCGTCTGGATACACTGCATTGTCCGGGTGATGCGGCGATTGAGCCATTGAAAGAATCTGGAAAAGGTTCACTCGAGATGTGAAGTTTGAGATCATTGGAAGCATTGCAGAGATTGAGATCATCGCTGTCGATGCTGGCATCCGCAATCTGGCCCACCTTGAGAAGATGCATGGTCAAGGTCGTTGGAGGAAGCTCAAAGGACTGGCTTTTGTCAGACTCCCCAATGGAAACGTCAGGCGGGTTGAGTTACATTGGTATGAAGCCCATAGGATTGGCCGCAGGGAAATGAAGATCAAACGTTACCTGGAATGAGTCGATGAGTGAAACCAAGGCGCGCTTTGCCATATGCGTTGACAATACCGATTGCGAGGCCTCGCTCATTTTGAGAAAAATTTACCAGATCCTGCCGGATGAGCAGGCCGCCGAGGACGACCTGATACGGATCGTGGATGAGAGCGAGGAGGATTACCTCTACCATAAGAGCCATTTCCTTGTGGTGGAGTTTTCAGCTGAAGTGGAGCAGGCATTGCTCGCGCAGCGAATTGTTACAGCATGATGGCCGCCGATAGCCAATTGACGCAAGCCGCCTGCCAGTCGAAGAAGGGTCTGGACGATGAGCCATGGAGCCCGACCTGAGCAATCTGGGTCCGGTGCCGGTATGTGTCGAACGGATATGTTGCAGTTTCAAGGTCCATTCTAAGACCTTTTCTCCTCATCAGTCCCAAGGTATACTCTCGAACAATCTCAACCGGTTTCATGCATAAGCCTTGAGCGTTGGAGGCCATGGGCTGGCAGGGCCTGTGTGCGTCTGCCTTTTATTCGCTCGTGGCCGCTGGACACTCTAACCGAGAATGGGGTTGCAACCATATCCCCGGATTGCTTAGATATGATTTTGGGACTTTCATGATTGAATGCCCGAAAGGAGATGGAGAGGTGATGCGCCTGATCCAAGGGACGGGGGCACCCGCGGGAACGCTTCCAAGAGGGGAGCGGGGCGGGGTGATGGCGGAATTCGCCATCATTCTTCCCGCGTTGGTACTCATCCTTTTTGGCATCGTGGAATTTGCACTGATCATGTACGACAAGGCCGTCATCACCAACGCGAGCCGTGAGGGGGCGCGACTGGCCAGTCTCTACTATCCTGATCCGACCGACCCGACCGCCCGAATACCTGATGCCCAGGTCCAGACGGCAGTCATGAATTACGCCGCAAGCTTTCTCATCACCTTCGGAGGGAATTCCCTGCAGGTTTCCGACATTCAGGTGGACCCGCCCACTTTGGATGCCAATGGTCAATGGGTTCGAAGAGTCGTTGTGAACTATCAATATGGCTTTCTGGTGCTTCCCGGCTTTGTGACAAGCCTTACGGGGCCGCTGAATTTGTCCGCGGTCACGGTGATGAGGGACGAGAATCAGACGACTCCAGGTGGGTCCTGATACGGAGCTGCTGTCACAAGATCTTGCCAACCAGGCTTACAAGCGTAGCATAACCCCTTGTGGGCGTAGGGAATGCGACGGGCACAAGGTCCTATGCGTACACCAGCCTGACTGCAACTGCATATGAGAAGAATCCGTGAGCAGGTGTAGTTGCAATCCCTGGTGAGGTCTTGGAATTCCAATCATCGTGGAAGGCGGTACCACGGGGGTGGGTTTGGAGAAAGGATTATGGCAGGAGTGAAGGGCCGATTCCTCGGGAAACTCAAGGAGGAGCAAGGAGCGGTCATCGCGCTGGTGGCGTTCATGATGGTTGGCTTGCTCGGCTTCATGGCCCTTGCGGTGGACCTCGGGCACCTTTACATGGTAAGGAACGAACTGCAGAACGCGGCCGATGCCGGGGCCCTTGCCGGGGCAAGTGTCCTGTATAATGACCACGCAACCCAGGTGAATGCTGGGGCGAACCAGGTGGCCTACGACACCGCAACGGCCAACAGGGCCAGCGTCTTCCCCAGCGGCTGGAGTGTTGTCCAGGTGAACTGGACCAGTGGGACCAACGACGGTGATGTGCAGCGGGGGCACTACAACTACGCCACGGGCGTGTTCACGGCCAATGCCTCTCTCAACCCGGTGGATCTTCTGCCTGGGACGGAGACAGTTTTGAATGCGGACACGAACTTCATCAACGCGGTGCGGGTCGTCACGCGCACCTCGACGCGGTCTCTTTTTGCCAACTTCCTTGGTGTCGCCACGTCCGACCTTTCCGCAGAGGCCATCGCCTACATCGGATTCGCCAAGGAACTTCACCCGCGCGATGCGGAGCAGCCCATCGCCATCTGCCAGGATTGGCTCAATACGAACCCCTGTAATCAATACCGGGTGGTTCCGGACTCGGGAACCCCCAATCAAATCGCACGCTGGATGACCTTGAATCAGGCGTCAACCCCGTCTGACGATATTTCGTGTGGTGAAATCCTCAGGGGAAACCAGGACATATTGTCTTTTGAGACTGCCATGACCATTACTGCAATAGCCAGTGGTCCTTTCAGTGATTTTCGAGATCAGAACTGGGACAGTAACACGCGCTGTGCGATGAATGACTCAGACGACGACGGGATCAGGGACGCACCCATTGACTCGAACAACAATCTGATCCCTGACAGGCCTTGGATCCTTTCCCTCCCGGTGATCGATTGCACCAATACCGTCTCGACCCCTCCGTTGGGCAGGGTCATGGTCGAAATCCTCTGGATCACCCCGGCCGACAACCCGTCGACACTACAATCTGAGATTTGCAGCACAGCACCACGTCGGATGTACAACAGCGCGACAGGAAGTGAATGGACAAACTTCAGCAGCGATGGGTGGCTTAGATGGCATGATCCTGTCACAGGATTCGCGACCAGATTTAGTCTCCGTAATAGTTCCGGTCAAATTTTGGATGACTGTACGCAACCAAACCTGCAGAATGTTATGTTCATCAAGCCGGTGTGCGAAACGGTCAACGGCACGAACCGGCCTGTCCGTCCGCTCACAGGCAGCACAGGCACCACTATATACGGCCAGCGTGGCCAGCTTGCCAAGTACCCGGTGCTCGTCAAATGAAATCGTGTGACAGGAACTCAAACGCGGATCAAGGATAGTTCTCTTGCTGAATGCGATCACAGTCCAGCTCCAGGTGAAAAACGACGGGACCAGGAAGGCGCTGGAGAAGGTCATTCGATCCACGAGTGACTTTCAGCTGCGCAGTTCCGGGGAACAGATCAGCGCCGAACTGGTCATCCTGGAGATTGGAGATAATGCCCAGGATGATTTCAGCCTCGTCCACGGCCTTCTCGCTTCCAACGCCGTCAGCGAGGTGTTCATCACCTCGCCCGTCTCGGACCCTTCGCTCCTGGTCCAGGCGC